>JACOEF010000446.1 GCA_024998705.1 Nitrospira sp. | reverse complement strand
CTCATAGAGACGGGTGGAGAGCTGGAAGGTCGTAGCCGCTTCACTCTCGGGAATCGCGCGGCCGAGCAGGATTTCTTCGGCACGGCGGTCCATGGGCTCGAATCGAACCGTCGATCCGACCGCACGAAGGACCAAACCGATTCGGTTAAGCAGATCCACAGCGGCAAAATCTGGAGTGCCCCACCCATACGTGTCTTGCAGATAGCGAGGGGGATCGGACAGCAGCGCTCGCAGATGATTGTAATGAATGATGGCGCGAATGTGCTCCACCTGAAACAGGCTCTCATCGGCGTCGAAATGCTTGAACTCAAATACGTTGATCAAATGGAGCAGGGAGGAGGCGAACGGAGAGGCACCCGAGAGATAGCCGGTCAGCAATAAATCAAAGGTTCGCCGGGGGAGTTCCTTATGGATGTTGGTCCTGGACACATAGTCGCCTTGCGCGGCGAGTCGGGTCGGCAGACCATCGGCGAAACGGCGGATATCCTGGACCAGTCTGCCCATGGCCCTCGCAAGGTCCGCGATGCGAGCCGCCATCAACAGCTCATCGTCCCGTTCGGCTTCGGATGATTCCAGAACAGCGCCCAGCTTCCCGAGAAAGTCGGTCAGATCAATCCCGGTCAGCCCGATCTCGTCCAGCCCCGGCGGGAGCTTCCATCCCAAGAAGTTGACAAAGGCTTTGACCGATCCCGAATTCCGAGCCACCTCCTTGAGGATCGATAAGACCTGGCCAAGCCCAATTGCCGCATCGGAGAATGTATTAGGTTTGTTCGCCACCTACTGCTCCAATTGTCCGGCCTGGAAGTCAAACTTGTCCGCCTTTGACCGTATCTTCAGGTCGCTCGTCTTCACACCCAGCCTGCGGAGATACGGCTCGGCCTCTTTTCAGGCTGCCAGGCAAGAATCTTCGCTGGGTGTTTGACCCGCAGACCAGCCGGTTGGGTCGGCTCGTTCAGGAGATTCTTCAATTTGTCATCGGCACGTTGATTCCAGAAGTCGATCCAGCCGGTTCCCGGTACTGGGAACAGCGAGGTGAGGCCGAGATGTTCGCCCCAGAGGGATTGACGGAATGAGACTACGGTTGGGTTGGGAACCGCAGGGTCCGGTTGCTTCTCACAGATCACCACGTTCAACTCGGTGGACCTCGTCGGCTGCCTTGCTTGGCCTGGATTCGCATGTTGCGTCGGCCGTGCCATTCCGATCTTGACCGCTGTCGTGAGGGCGATGACGAGCGGCGTCAACAGCCAGATGACGATACCCATCATCAATCTTTTCCACCATTTCCCTTCCTCGATCTGGTCGGCCAGTTTTTGTTCCACAATCGTAGCAAGCTGAATCTGGTTCAGGGATGCCCCGTCCAGATTGGCGCTGCCGACCGTCGCCCACAGATCATCCACGATGGCCGTCTTGCTGTGGATATAGATCGGCATGATCTCGTATTTGGCGGCAGCTTCCTGGCAACTCCAGATAGTAAAGATGCCCAGGCGTTTCTTGACCGCCGGCTCGCCCAATGCCGTGACAAGATCCGAGCGAAATTGCTTGATCAGTTGGATCTGCCTTTCCGGATAGCCTGACACATCGGGTTTGGCGTTCATCACAAGAATGACTTCCAACTGGGAGGCCTCCGGCATCTGCATCCGCTCAAGCAGGGCGTCGAAAATCTCGGGAGCCGTAAAATACTGATCTTCGAGATAGATGAACTTTTTGGCCTGAGCGATGGCACGCTGGTAGGCCTCGAGGGCACCGGTTTCCCCGTGAGGAAGTGCACGGCCTCCCGTGTGTGACGTCGTAAAGGTCCCTCCGGGCAGGGTACGAACGACCTGCACTCCAATGCCCGGCTGAACCGCAGGAGGCTGCGCGACGGCAGGGGAGAGTGCGGACGACGACGAGTCCGCCGCGTTCCAGACCGTCGTAAAGGTCCGATCAATATGCTCGACCGCCGGTCCCACCACTTTGACGCTGATGTCATGAATCAGAGAGCCGCGATGCCGGCGGTCTTGAATCAAGTGGCCCTGGGCGCCGAAATATGATTGCGACATGGTCGAGCCCAATACGAAGGCGGTGGATCCGTCCAGGATGACCGCTTTCGCATGCATGAAGGACGGAAGGTTCAGCAGAGAAAGAAAGATCGGGAAAGACCGAACGCTGGCGCGACTGCCTTTGAAGAAATCCTCTACCAGGCCGTCTGTGTCGGCGCCGAATATTCTGCCGAACACGGGAATATCCTGAACGAGGATATTGGTGGATCTGAGGCTCGCGGCTTTCACTTTGAGAATCTCGTGCACCCTAAATCCATTCACCGGCACGTTGCTCGAAGGTGGGTCTGGAATGAATTTGGTGACCAGGCCCTTCCCCAGCCAAAAATTCATGTTCATGAAATGGATCGAGGTACTCGCATTGTTGATGGCGTCTGTCAACATGGGAAACATAGTTTCCCCGTCTTTCAATATGACCACCTCGTTGCCGGTGGTCCAGGTGGGGGGAGTGCCGTCCGCGCGAAGATCAGGCTGAGTTGGATCGAGCGTCGCGTTCGTGACCAACCAGCCTTCGATGTTGGCCCGATGGATATTGATCGTGGTCAAGGTAAGGGTACTGTCAGTCACGTCCTTGTGTTCGGCGGTTTGGTGCAACAAGCGCAATCCTGGCCCGTAGACCCTGAGCACGATGTCGGGATTCCTATCGAGCACCCAGACGCGGTATTGGTCGGGTGTGTACCGAATGCTGAAGGAACCATCGTCGTCGCTGAAAACTGGCGTGGAGTCCTCGTTGAGAATCTCCTCGGAGAAGAGCGGATCAAAATCGACCGCAACGATCGCGAGTCCTTTGATCCCCTGATTCGTTCCGGCGTATACGACTCGCCCCTGGATGCTTGTATTGGCCATGATGAAGGCGTTGGAGGAGAATGAGGTGCGAGATTTCCTGAGAAAACTACGCCGGTCGAACGATTGTGTCAACGCCGTGCCACGGATCGGCTCGCGGAAGAGTAGGTGTAATGGCTGAAACTCACCGACACCTAATCAGAACGTGCCATCGAAGAGGCACCGCAACTGGTCGGTGACATCTTTCGCTTCCTTGGTTTCGTGTAGGAGGCGCGTGCCGAAAAGTGCCGGGTCTGCGTGGGTGGGGCCGAATATCTGGGCGACGAGGTCGGGATTTCGATCGGCCTTCCAGGTGCGGTAGGCGTCCGGCGAGTAAGAAATGAGAAAGGTGCCGTCACCTTCGGTTTTCCCGACGCCCAGCACATCGTCTTCGTTGAAGAAGGGATCGAAGTCGAGCGCACGAACGGTCAAGCCGGCAATGCCGGTGCCCCGCTCATCGATGACGCGTCCATGGATGCTGATGTTGGCCATAGGTTCCGTCAGTTGACCGAAACCTACGCCGCTCGCCCGCACCTGTCAACCGTCGAGGCACGTGTGAATACGTGTATTAACCCGCATTATTCATGAGCATTTCTGCTGCAATCGCCGATTCACTGCTACGACGGCCCTTCGGCCGGCGGGCTCGCCACGCGACTCGGCAATTTTGCGACGAACCGTCATGACTAATGCGGGTTAATGCGGGAATGGAAACGTGGTGGGTCATGTTGAAAGAGGGCGCGGGGTGAGGGACCGCATTCGAATGGGTCCCATCATCCCGATCCCGGTCTCGTCATATTTTTCGATCGATTGCGCGACTTTAATAATTATTGGCGGGCAGTCAGCTGCCTGCCGTATCCGTTGGCCCAGCCTATTTCGACGACTCGTTCGTTGGATTGCGCGACCGACATGTGCTCATCGAAGAGCGTGGGGTAGGACGCTGCCATCGTTGTTTGAAAGTCGGGCCAGCGATCTGCCGACACACCAGCCAGGGCTGCGAGCGAGGCCAGATATTCCCCTTCTCCGCGGGCGATGTCCGCACGGAGGTTTTCGTGGGTATGCGTCGCGAAGGCGGTGGCTTTTTGTTTGGCCCTGAGCAAGCGGTTATCGGCGAGCGCGCCCGGTGTCGTGCTCGACGTGAATTCGGTCGTCGGATCGAGAAATTCCTTGGTGGCTCCGGTCGTGCCGTCGGTGAGTTGCGTGGTGGCGTCGAACGGCGCCTTCGTCATCTCGACGGTGGCATTTGTCATACAACCGCCGAGGGTAAGGAGCAATCCGGTCATCAGTGCAAAGCGTGTGGTGATCATATGAGGCCTCCTTGGTTCGGCCGATGTGTACACTATTGTCATACCACATCGAGGGGCCAGGGCCGACCCTAGGAGGAGCCCTAGTTGTGCCGGCGGTTGGTTCAGTGCGAGGTGGGGAGCGCACAGGGACCATGTGTGATGGCTTGACAGTGCCGCAAGCTCGGCGTATGTATCCGCCGCGTCTGTTCCTGGGTATCACAGACGTGGGAAGGGATAAAACTTACTCGCGGGCATAGGGTGCCCATGATGATTCTTGGCACCCTTTCCGACCGTAGGAACTGGCGGATCCGGCCCTTATGCGGATCGGCCGAAACATGGTTAGTCCACTTCGCACCACACCATAAATGGGATACTTCCTCGCAGTCGCCGCATTCAAAACAGACTCTGTTGCTGACTTGGCACGTGTTGTAACCGACCACATGAAGTCATACGGCGTGCCTTGCGAGTCTGTTCCAGTTGATTCGCAGCTGGACCCCCAGCACGATGCCCAGATTTATGCTCCTGTCGCTGACTGGACGGTGATATTGTGGCCGGCGTATTTCAACATCCACGACTTTCCCTTGGTGCGCACTCTCGCAGCTTCGCAGGGTTGGCTCGTTTCTACAGTTCACGTTTATGATGATGAGTATTGGGAGCATCTTTGCTGTTCAGGCGGCACGGAGTTGCATACCTTCTGTTCTCGCTCTCGCTTTTGGGAGGAGGAGTCACCCGACGACTTTCAGCGCATGTCCGGTTACGACACGGAGCCGTCACGCTTGGCTTCGCCCTTGGTATTT
>JACOEF010000193.1 GCA_024998705.1 Nitrospira sp. | reverse complement strand
GCTGCCGCCGGGTAGCCGGAGCGTCCGTCCTCGGTAACCCAATGCCGAAATGCATCGGCTTGCCGTTTGAATTCACCGGTGTCGGTCTGTTCGTTTTGAAACTGGGGTTGTCCCGCCATTGGGTTGTTCTCCAGAGGTGGTTCACCATAGTCAGAACGTACGTGTGTCGTCAATGGTTTCGGGTGTGTGGCGGCCTGCGGTCGCAGCCGGCGAATTAGGGTCGATCGTGCGGCGGGACGCGGTGAGGGGCGGCAAGATCCCACCCGACGGAAAAGAGCACGAGGAGCCCGGCGGCGGTGGTCTGCTTCGTGCGGGCCGTGGTTTCCCGGGGCGGTAAGGGTTCATTGGCGATGAGCCCGTCGCCCAGGACTCGGGTATCCAGGTCCAACGTGCCACCGATTCCCAAATTGAAACTGTATTGGTCCTGTCGATGTGGTCGGTATCCCATCATGAGCCCGAAGCCCACGGCATCGATGACGCGCGACCCCGGCGCGACCGTGAGAAACGGTCCCCAACTCCATCGTTGCTCATCCCATCGGTCGATCCAGAGATGCATTTCCGGCATGAATCGAACCAGGTCGTTGCGTTCATTGTCGATGCGCACGATGCCGTTCACCACGGTCACGGAATCCACCCGTCGGGGGCCGAGATTGTGTGTCCATCCCAGGCCGAGCCCAAATCCAAGGCTCTGGAACAGCCATGGACGGTGCTCATCAGCAGGTGGCGACTCATCTGTCCGGTCTGTGGCCGGCGTGACGGGTGGCGCCGCTCCGCGATCGGGCGGCGGACTGCTCGCGTTGAGCTGTGGCGTCGGAACCGTCCGGACAGGGGTGTCGGTGGTGGCTGTCGGCGGAGCGGATGGAGGAGACGTCGGTTCGCCGGCCGGTATGAACTGAGGTGGTTGTCGAGGCGTGCGCCTCTCCTCGGCAGGCTCGATTGTCGGCGCCAGGCTACGAGATGGTGGCTCCGGCGAGGGGGGCGCGACAGGGGGCGCATCAGGCCGGCTGTCACGTGTGTCGGTCGGCGGTGCTGGTGATGAGATCGTTGCCTGGTTCATCTGAAGATGTTGTGCGCGCGGCTCCGCTGATGCAGGTGGTGTCGTGGACGAGGGGGTGAGCACGTCTGGGTTAGCCGCATTCGGCAGAGCGGCAACCTGTGAGACCGGCGGCATGTCGACCGTCCGAGGAAGCGGGCTTTCCGATGTCAGGGGTGGCAGTTGAGAGTGTGTGTGCAATGGTTCCGGTGGCGTCGACGGGGACGGGCTGGCAGTGGCCATGTTTGGCGTTGCTATCGGTGGTGTGAGTTGCGGCGCCGGTACACCGGTCGACGTGGTTGCCGCCGGGGGTATGTGCGTCGCGGGCGGCAGGGGTTCTCCTGATGGGGGCTTCGAAGGGGATTCCCTCGGCGCAGTGCGGGGAGTGAGTATGGCTGTTCGATCCGATTCGGTGCTCTCGGTCGACGCCATGGTCGGTTGTGGTGCGGGCGACGGTAGGGGCCGGGGATGCTCGACGGACTGGGATGGAGCCGGGTTGTCGTTCGGGACAGCGCTTGCGTCGGTCCTTTGGGCGAGGGCGGGAGGGGGCGCTACGCTCCGTGACGTTTGGGGTTGTGCGGCCGGCGAAGGGGGAGGTGCTGCGACGGTGACCGTCGTTCCAGCCTCTGGGAGAGAGTGCTTGAACGCGTGCCGCAGCGAACCGTTGTTGCTCTCCACCGCGAGGGTCAGAGGTGTTCGTCCGTTCACGTCTGTGAGCTCAGGATCGGCTCCATGGCGGAGGAGTATCCCGATGACCTTGGCCTGTTGGGCTAATCGATCCGCGCGGGATTCACCGGAGAGTTCCCAAAATCGCCGGACGGCCTGATGCAGCGGGGTGAAGGTGAGGGCATTTCGGGTCGAAGTCTGGGCTCCAGTTGTCAGGAGCACTTCGACGCAATCCGCTCGCCCATACAAGCTGGCTTCGTGCAGAGCCGTATTCCCAGCCCGATCCGTAGCCTCAACCCGCGCCTGCTGGTTCAGCAGCAGAGTGACGAGTGTCAGATTGCCTCGTCCCGCCGCGGTAATGAGTGGCGTTGCGCCCTGGCTGTTTCGTGCTTCGATGTTTGCGCCCTGGTTGATCAGTTGCCGGGCGTGGAGCAGTGCTCCCTCTGTCAGGGCCTTATGAATCGATCGCTCTGAACGGGTTACGGATGTGGAGAGCTTGGCTTGCGGTTGGTCGGGGCGAGCGTCACCGACGGATGGGGGTCCGCACAGCCAGAGAAGAATGGCGCAGGCAACGCCGGTGCTGTAGTGCAAGCGAAACACGGGTCCCCAACAAGGCACTCAGGAGGTTTTGAGGCGGTGTATGGTTTACCATACAGTTCTCCTGCGCGTCACCTGAGTTCGCTGATCGGAGTCGGGTCGATGTGGCGAGAAACGCGCCTCGTGTCGTAGCCCTACGGCATCGCGTGAGCTGTGGATGTGGGGTGTGGCGAGGGATTGAGCGAAGGGAGAAAAGACAGGGGAGGTGGATCTCACGCGCAACGTGCCGTCGCCGCCTCGTCAGCGCGCCGGGTGGAGAACGACGTATAGTCTCGGCCAGGGTCAGGTGGGGTGGGGGCGACTCTGCCTGCTAATGTCGATGCCATCGTCCGTAATAAGGCCGATAATATCGTGGTCCCCAGCCGAAGGGCCGACTGTAGAACGGAGACCCATAGAGTCAGGGACGTCCGAGGTAGAGGCCGAAGCCCACCGATGGGTACCCGTAGAGCAATCCGGGAGAAATATAGTTGTAGGTGGCCGACGAAGAGGATTGCTCGGCCATCTGACGTTGCAGGTCGGCGGTCATGGCATTCTGTCGATCCGCCTGCTCTTTCAGCTGCCCGACGGCGCGTTGCTGGACACGGACATCCGCCTCCAGCTGTGAAATTTTGTCTCGCTGAATCTCGATAAACGCCTGCAGGCATCGGGTATGCGCGTCACCCGTATAGCCTGAACATTCCCAGGGGCCGGACGAGTCGGCGGCATGAGCAGGAAGGGCAACGAGAACCGCGCTGAGTGCGAGTGTGAGTGAGGTGGCCCAGTGCCGAGGGAATCTGAAGAGATTGGTCATATGGCGTACCATAACCCTCCTCCCAGGCTAGCTATTGATAGCGTATCACGGCCTCACCGGCGAAGACTAGTTGGCTGCCGAAAAAGGTCGCCGATCGCACACTCGCGCCGTTTGCGCACAGCCTGCAGCCGATTCCGGCGTTGACGGAACATGTGAACTGATCGCGACGATCACCCCCAAACCTGAGTTTCCCCACGTTTGCTCGCGCGGGCGTTCATCCGACGAAACGAATTCCTGCACCATCGGTTGACAGCGGATGGCTGGATAAAATGCTTGGGGACTGGAGGGATTTTCGACAGTCGGCCTGTCTCGCGGCAATGACCTGGCAGCGGGCATCCATTCACAGGCGACTTCGTTGCGATTGTGTGTGCCTGTTCGAGAATCGTCCGGGGTGTAGTGCTCGCGCGTGCAACGAGTTCGGGGATGTGGGCCGTTCCGTCCCCGCTAGGCCGGCACTTTGTGCAGCGGCTTGTGCCTGGAGAGCTGGCACGAGGGGGTAAAGGGGTTGCAGCGCAGTCGATGGATCTTGATCGTCCGAAGTTTCTCCGCGCCCGCAGTGATTCTCGGTTCGGGAGGCCGTTCGCCGTTCACGAGTACGGGAAACGATGCGAGCGTCGTCAGGACGCAGATCGAAAGGACGGCTATCACCCATGCGAAGTAGAAAGAGTATCTCATGGCCTATACGTATCATAGTAAGATGGGAAGTCAACGAAACGATCGTTCTGTGACACATGTTTCCGTCGCGTGAGATTCGGCGCCACCGAGATTCAGGAAGATTCCGTAGTCGGTTTCAGCAGTTGCTATCGTGTCGGTATTGACGGACACTGGGCGTATGGCCTGCGGATTCCGCCGGCCATTACAATTCCCGCAAGGAGGACTCCCCATGAACAGGATGTCGATTCCAACCGCGACCATCGTATTGGCTCTGTTCGGTCTTGTCTCCATCGGCTGGGCCGGTGAGATGAAGGCGAAGATGGAAGAGATGAAGGGCGATGCGAAGGCGAAGGCCGAGGAGATGAAGGGCGAGGCGAAAGCCACCGTCGAAGAAGCCAAGGGCAATAAAGTTCAGGCCGAAGTGGAGCGGGCCAAGGGCAAGGGGAACGCAGCCATGGAGAAGGCCAAGGGCAAGGTCAAGGAATTGAAAGCGAAGACGGAATAGTTTTGTTCTGCTGATGCGTGCGATCGGCCTGCGCGTGTGGATGACGCATGCGCGGGCGGTCCCGCAACGGCGATCCCGCCCTGCTCCCTACGGCATTGCGTAGGCGCTGCTCCGCCGGTACAATCTGCCCCGCTCCTCACCCGCCGATGGGTGTGGTCTCACCGACGCGTGAATAGTCTCATGCTGCTATCCTTCGTGATTCTTTACCTTGCCTGCTCGGTCGGAATCGGGCTCTATGCGGCGACCCGCGTGCATACCGCCAAAGACTTCGCCGTCGCCGGGCGCTGTTTGCCGCTTCCCGTCGTGACCGCGACGGTATTCGCCACCTGGTTCGGCGCTGAGACGGTGCTCGGCATCTCCGCCACGTTTGTCAAAGACGGGTTGCGGGCGGTCGTGGCCGATCCGTTTGGATCGAGTCTCTGTTTGATTCTTGCCGGATTGTTGTTCGCCCGTCGGCTGTATCGACTCAACCTGCTCACCATCGGAGACTTTTATCGGCTTCGGTACAACCGCACGGTCGAAGTGCTCTGTACCCTCTGTATCGTCGCGTCGTATCTCGGTTGGGTCTCGGCCCAGATCAAGGCCCTGGGGCTGGTCTTCAACGTCGTGACGGATGGAGCCGTGAGCCAGTCGGTCGGCATGGTGCTGGGAGCGGTCATTGTCCTGACCTACACCACGTTCGGAGGCATGTTCTCAGTGGCGATTCTGGATTTCGTGCAGATCACCATCATCATGGGTGGCATGCTCTACATCGGTTCGGTGATCAGCGGGTTAGCCGGTGGGGTGGAACGGGTGGTCACGCACGCGGCCATGGCGGGCAAACTGGACTTTTTCCCGCCGGCCCGGGTGGATGCGTGGATTCCGTTTCTCGGCGCGTGGGTCACGATGATGTTCGGCTCGATCCCGCAACAGGATGTGTTTCAGCGCATCACCTCGGCGCGGGACGAGCGCACGGCGGTGCGGGGATCGGTGCTGGGCGGGACGCTGTATTTCTTTTTCGCGTTCGTGCCGATGTTTCTCGCCTACTCGGCCACATTGGTCGATCCGGCGCAGGTGGCGGAGTTGCTTGAACGGGATTCCCAGCTCATTCTTCCGACCCTGATTGTGCAGCACACGCCGATCGTCGCGCAGATCGTGTTTTTCGGCGCGCTGCTGTCCGCCATCATGAGCTGCTCGTCTGCCACGCTGCTCGCGCCGTCGGTTGCGTTCAGTGAAAATATCGTCAAGGGCTGGATGCCCACGATCAGCGATCAGGGCTTGTTGCGGGTGATGCGAACCGTCCTCGTCGGGTTTGCGGCCACGGTGCTGCTGTTTGCGCTCAATTCAGAAGCCAGTATTTTTAAGATGGTCGAAAGTGCCTACAAGGTGACGCTAGTGGCGGCCTTCGTGCCGCTGCTGGCTGGTTTGTACTGGCCAAGGGCTACCACGCAAGGCGCGATCCTGGCGATCATCGCCGGACTCGGGACCTGGTGTGGATCGGAGCTGACCGTGACGCTCGATCAGATCTGGCCGCCGCAGTTGCTGGGGGTCCTGGTTGCTGCTGTGGGGATGGTGGCCGGGTCGTTGCTGCCGCAATGGATCGCGCGTCCGGCTGGATTAGAAGCGTCTGCGGGGCCGTAGCCCTTTTCCGCACCCGTCGACTCTCTGCGTCGGTTTCGGCCCGAACAAATCCTCAACATCTTTCGGCGAGTCCGCGTCCGATTTTTCAGGATCTGCGACATCGCATCCTGCCGGGTGGTGCACGAGCAACGCTGCGCATGAGTTGATGGTCATGTCTTGCACAACCATCGAGTGTTTCCGTGTCCTGCTAGGCCGGCGAGACCGACTGAAGGATCTCGCGCACCACGCGGATCAAGTCCTCGGGCGAGAAGGGCTTCTGCAGAAATGTGGTCTGGCCCTGCGTTTCATCCCCTGTGGCGGGCGGGTTGTCGCTGTACCCGGACATGTAGAGGACTTTCAAATCGGCAAAGTGGCTTCGGAGGCGCATGGCCAATTCTTTGCCGTTCATGCCGGGCATCACGAGATCCGTGAGCAGCAGGTCGATGTGTAACGCGTTCCGGCGGATGAGATCCAGGGCCTGGAAACCGTCCTCTGCCTCATGCACGGTGTAGCCATGTGTACGCAGAATGTGCTGAGTCAGCAGGCGCACCGCCGGCTCGTCCTCCACGAGCAGGATGATTTCTGTCCCTGTTTTGTGGTCCGGCTCCACCTGAACCGGCGGAAGGGTGGTGTGCGGGGGAACGACTTCAGGTAGAAACACGGTCATGGTGGTGCCCTGGCCCACCGCGCTCTCCACGGTGATGGTTCCGCCGCTCTGGTGCACGATTCCATAGACCGTGGAGAGGCCGAGCCCGGTTCCACGGCCCGGCGGTTTGGTTGTGAAAAATGGCTCGAAGATCTTGGCCTTGGTAGCCGGGTCGATGCCGGTTCCCGTATCGTGCACCCGCAGACGCACATAGGTACGGGCGGTACGCGTATCATGATCCGGCCCCCAGACCTCTTCCCGGGAGACCTGGTGGGTATCGATGGTCAGGGTGCCTCCATGCGGCATGGCGTCACGGGCATTGACGGCCAGGTTGAGCAAGACCTGCTCGAGTTGGACGGCGTCGGCCTTGACCCAGAGCGGCAGTGGGTCGAGTTGGAGGACGATCGTAATGTGTTCGCCAATCAAACTCTTAAGCAAGGCCATCAGGTCACGGATGACCCGGTGAAGATCCAGTGAGACCGGGTGAAGCATTTGCTTCCGGCTGAAGGCCAGTAACTGTCCCGTGAGGGCGGCACAGCGTTCTCCGGCGCTCTGAATCTCCTGTACGAAATAGCGGGCCGCTGAATTCTGATTCAGTTCCTGGAGGAGCACCGCGCTATAGCCGAGTATCACGGTCATGACGTTATTGAAGTCGTGCGCCACGCCTCCGGCCAATCGCCCGACGGCTTCCATCTTTTGCGCCTGCCGCAACTGATCTTCCAGTTCTCGGGCTTCCGTGATGTCTTCGGTGATCCCGCTCAGACTGTCGACTTCCCCGGTGGCGGTGCGGTGGACAACCATCCGGTCATGAATCCATCGGACCTGTCCGTCCGGCCGCACGATCCGATACAGCAGCTGCAGGTCGCGCCCGGTCGGGTTGGCAATTTCGGCATCGTAGACGTCGCGGACCACTTGCTCGTGGTCCGGGTGGATCAAGTCTCGCCAGAGCTTCGGATTTTCGTAGAATCGCGCGGCCGGCAACCCCCAGATCCGTTCAAAGGCCGGATTGACGTATAACACCTGGGGCGGATGCGCCTGTGCAAACCAGACGCCCTGGTTCAGGTTGTCGGTGAGATAGTTGAACCGCTTTTCGCTCGACAGGCGTGCGCCTTCTGTTCGACGGTGTTCCCGGACCTCCTCCTGCAGTCGCGCGTTGGCCTGCGCCAGGTCGGCCGTGCGTTCGGTGATGCGTTGTTCGAGGTCGCTCTGGGCGGTGCGTAGTTGATCCTCAATGACGCGGCGCTCGTGAATTTCTTTGGTGATATCCCGATTCAGTTGCTCCACTGCTTCCGTGCGGGCGGTCAGCGAGCGTGCCAAGGCGACCTTCTCTGTCTGTAAGCGCATCGAGGAGAGTAAGACGCGGTTGAAATTCCAGGCCGAGTGGATGGTGGCGAGAAAAAACAGGATGCCCATCCATCCCATGATGGTATGGAATTCGTGTCCGCTGAGAAAAAGGTGTCCGAGGATCGGAACGGTCAGGGGGAAGATATACCAGAGGAACAGGGGAAAGGAGACCGAGAGGACGGACACGGACCCTGCCGCCATGCCTCCGAGGACAAACAGATGGACGAGTTCATAGGGGAGCGGGAGTTGCGGCGTGAGAAAGTAGACGCTGCCGCCCCACCCGAATCCCGCCATGCTGGTCGTGATCGCCATCCAGCGATACCAGTCGGCACTGCTCCACGATGCTGGACTCGCGCGCCGATAGTTGAAGATCAAGATTGTCCGTGCTCCCGCGATGATCCACAGACTTATGACCCACAGGAGCAGGGGCTTGTGTGGCGCAAAGGACCATTCTACCGTTGCCAGAATGGCCGCGTTCGCAGCGCTTGCCAACACGCCGGTCGGCATGTTGCGGTAGAGTACTTGAACTTGTTGCGCGTGGAGATTCGGGGCCGGATCGATGTGGGACGGGCGATCCATATGAAGGTCTCGCTCAAACGCCGGGTTACTCTACACAGGACATCAGTGGCAGGGGCCTGATGCGCGGGTGTCTCGTAAGTTGGCGTACTGTAGCATGAATGATCGAAGGGTGGGCATCAAAAATTGACACGGAGATTGATGGAGCCGACATGCAATGTCGTCTGATACGTACCGTTGACGGTGGGATTCACGTTCCCGGCCACGGTTCTGTTTTCATACAGAATGGCCTGGTAGGCCAGATCGATTCCGAGGCCTTTGGGGCTGAGGGTTTTGTCCGATCCTCCGCAGGGAATGAATCCGAGAAACTTGCCGTGTCCCCGACACATGAATCCGAAGCCGGTGGACACGGCATGGTTGTCGCCATCGGGGATGGCGGGGTTAAAGGTCTGGTCGGGAATCGCCTTCTGGGAATGCCAGTAGCCGGCGCGCAATGCGATATCCCAATCGGGGAGCGGTGCGGGGTTCAGCCATTTGTATTCCGTGCCGATCATCACGGTATACCCGCTGGTCCAGTTGGCGGGTGTCGCGATGGTGAGTCCGTTTGAGAGGGTCGTGTTCAGATTGCGAACCGATTTCCAACCGGTGTAGTCCACATCCAATTCCAGTT
>JACOEF010000390.1 GCA_024998705.1 Nitrospira sp. | reverse complement strand
CTTTGAGTTCGGCCAGTCGCGCTTCGATAAACCCCTGGCGCTCTTTGGCCGCATCATATTCGGCGTTTTCGCTGAGATCACCGTGTGCGCGAGCCTCCGCGATGGCCTCGATCACCCGCGGTCGTTCGACTTTGTGGAGCCGGTCCAATTCGGCTTTCAGTGCTTCATACCCTTTTTTCGTAATCGGTGTCGGCATCTCTTCCCCCCGATGACCAGTGAAACTGGGTTCCTGCCTGACGTCTCGGTGTTCGTTCCGCTCGCACCGCATTCAGCACGACGCGCGCTTTCCGGCAGTCAACCTGGGAACCCCTTGTCAGGTGCGCCTGCCCCTCTCTTCCTTCGTTTAATTCACCCGGTGATACTCCTGCAACGCTCGAATGGCAAGCCCCTTTTTCAGCAAGGCTTCGATCCCCATCACCGCAGCCAGGGCTCCTCGCATCGTGGTGTAGTACGGCACACCCTTGTGCAGGGCTTCGCGGCGAATAGAAAGGGAGTCGGTTTGCCCTGAAGCGGTCCGCACCGTATTGACGACCAGCGCGATCTCCCCGTTCTTAATATGATCGACGATGTGCGGGCGTCCTTCCTGGACTTTATTGACGACGTCGACACGCATCCCCTGCTCGCTCAGGTACAGTGCGGTGCCGGAGGTGGCCGTGATGCGGAATCCCAATTCAACAAGTCGCCGGGCGACGTCGCTGGCCAAGGCCCGATCTTCGTTCTTCACGCTGATGAAGGCGGTGCCGGAAGTCGGAAGAATGGCGCCGGCGCCCGCTTGAGACTTGACGAACGCCCACCCGAAATCGCTGTCGATTCCCATGACTTCCCCGGTGGATTTCATTTCCGGACCGAGCAGCACATCGACGCCTGCAAATTTCGTGAAGGGGAACACCGCTTCTTTCACCGAGAGGTGCGTGGGTGTCGGAGCGGTGGTGAAATTCAATTGCTGGAGCGACTTCCCGACCATCACCTTCATGGTCAATTTGGCAAGTGGGACGCCGATGGCTTTGCTGACGAACGGCACGGTCCGCGAGCCGCGCGGATTAACTTCCAAGACGTAGATGGTCTGATCCTTGACGGCGAATTGTGCGTTCATGAGGCCGATGACGCCGAGTTCCAAGGCGAGGGCCGTCATTTGTCGACGGATCTCCTCGATGATCGTGGCATTCAGGGTGTACGGAGGCAGTGAACAAGCTGAGTCGCCAGAATGCACGCCCGCTTCCTCGATGTGTTCCATGATTCCTGCGACGACCCCAGTGGTGCCGTCGGAGATGGCGTCGGCATCGATTTCGATCGCATCGCGCAAATACTTATCGATCAGTACCGGATGCTGCGTGGAGGCTTTCACCGCCGTGTTCATGTAGTGGAGGAGTCCCGCCTCGTCGTAGACGATTTGCATCGACCGTCCGCCCAGGACGTACGAGGGTCGCACCATCACGGGATAGGTAATGTCGGCGGCAATCTTTAAGGCTTCTTCGACGGAGCGGGCCATCCCGCTCTCCGCTTGGCGTAAGCCGAGCTTGTCGAGTAATTCGCGGAAGCGAGCCCGATCCTCCGCGCGGTCGATCGCATCCGGACTGGTGCCCAGAATCGTGACACCGGCTCGGGACAGGGAGAGCGCCAGCTTCAAGGGCGTCTGCCCTCCAAATTGCAGGACCACTCCCATCGGCCGTTCCCGCTCTACGATATTGAGCACGTCTTCTTCCGTCAGCGGTTCGAAGTAGAGTCGGTCGGACGTATCATAGTCCGTGCTGACCGTCTCCGGGTTGCCATTGACCATGATGGTTTCAATCTGTTCTTCCCGCAAGGCCATGGCGGCATGGACACAGCAGTAGTCGAACTCGATCCCCTGCCCGATCCGGTTCGGTCCGCCGCCGAGAATCACGACCTTCTGTCTCTCGGTCGGCCGCGATTCGCATTCCCGCTCGTAGGTTGAATAGAGGTACGGTGTATGGGCTTCAAATTCAGCGGCACAAGTATCGACGCGCTTGTACGTCACACTACGGGCCCTGGTCCCTTGGCCCAGGGCCGCTCGCCAGCCGCGAACGGTCTGCTGTTCCACTCCCAGGAGTTGAGCCAGGCGTTGGTCGGAGAAGCCCATCTCCTTCGCTTCGATCAGGAGGTCCGGTTGAAGACCTGTGGCGCCGAGTTTGGACCGTTCTGCAACGAGTCGGGATTCAAATTCGACGATTTCACGGATCTGTTGCAAAAACCAGGGATCGATTTTGGTGAGCGCGAATAATTCCTGATTGGACATGCCGAGGCGCATGCCATCGGCCAGCCGCCAGATCCTGTCCGGGAGCGGCGTGCGGACGGATTTGCGCACCTGTTCCGTCGCCTCTTCCCGGTCGAGCCCGGGCGGCAGCGCGAGATCCAGTCCCATCTTCGAGCTGAATCCGAACTGATCGATCTCCATGGAACGGATCGCCTTCTGGAGCGACTCCTTAAAGGTTCGCCCGATGGCCATGACCTCGCCCACCGATTTCATTTGTGTGGTGAGCGTGGGATCGGCTCCGGGGAATTTCTGAAAGGCAAAGCGCGGAATTTGACGACGACGTAATCGATGGTCGGCTCAAATGAGGCTTTCGTCACCCCGGTGATGTCGTTCGTAATTTCGTCGAGCGTATAACCCACGGCCAGCTTGGCGGCGATTTTCGCGATGGGGAATCCTGTCGCTTTCGACGCCAGGGCCGAGCTTCTGGATACACGCGGATTCATCTCGATGACGACCATCTCGCCGTTGACCGGGTTCAGGCCGAACTGGATGTTGGCTCCACCGGTGTCGACACCGATCTCCCGAATAATGCGCACGGCCGCATCCCGCATCATTTGGTACTCTTTGTCGGTCAAGGTGAGGGCCGGGGCCACAGTAATACTGTCGCCGGTGTGCACGCCCATCGGGTCGAGATTTTCGATCGGGCAGATAATGACGACATTGTCTTTCAGGTCGCGCATCACTTCGAGTTCGAACTCTTTCCAGCCGATAACGGACTGCTCGATGAGTACCTGGCGGACCGGGCTCATGGACAAGCCCCATTCCACCTGCGTTCTGAATTCCTCGATGTTATAGGCAATGTTGCCGCCGGTTCCGCCCATGGTAAAGGAGGGGCGCACAATCGCGGGGAAGCGAATCCGTTCCAATTCACGCTCGGCCTCGGCCAGAGACGTCGCCACGCCGCTGTCCGGTACGCGCAAGCCGATTTTCCACATAGCCTGCCGAAACGCGTCGCGGTCCTCGGCCTTATGGATCGCCGCGATCGACGCGCCGATCAACTGGACGCCGTATTTTTCGAGGACTCCCCGTTTGGCCAGACCGATGGCGGTGTTTAATGCCGTTTGTCCGCCCATGGTGGGCAAGAGCGCATCCGGCCGTTCGCATTCGATGACTTTCTCCACCACGTCCAGTGTGATTGGTTCGATATACGTCCGGTCGGCAAAATCCGGGTCGGTCATGATCGTGGCCGGATTGCTGTTGATGAGGATGACGCGGTAGCCCTCTTCCTTCAGGGCTTTGCAGGCTTGGGTGCCTGAATAGTCGAATTCGCACGCCTGCCCGATGACAATGGGGCCTGAGCCGATCAATAGAATGGAGCGAATGTCTGTCCGTCGTGGCACAATTGACCTCTACTCAAGAAGTTAGCCGGTCGGCAGAGGTGCCTCGGGCATGGGCCCTACCGGTGGCCGGTAGGGTTGGATCGGTCCGATCGGGGTGATCGGGGCCTTTCCTGCGGGATGATAGTGTTTCATGGCTTCCGGGATCCAGGCCTCGATCTGATTGATACGAGTCACATCGGACGGATGGGTCGAGAGAAATTCCGGAATGGACTGTTGTGAGCGGAAACAGAGTTTATTGATCATGGCGCGCGGACAGCCGCTCATCCGTTCCCAGAACGCGACCGATTCACGCGGGTCGTATCCGGCGTCGGCCATCAAGCGCAGGCCGACGAAATCCGCTTCCGATTCCTGCCGGCGGTTGATGGGCAACGAAACCCCGACTCCGTAAACGGTCATGGCCGCCATGGCCGCATCCGGTCGCCCCACGGCCGCACCGGCTCCCAAGGCCGCCAGTTGTCCGATCTGCTCGAGCACGCTGCGACTCATCCGTTCCGCTCCATGACGCTGCAGAGCATGCGCGACTTCATGACCCATGACGGTGGCCAACCCGTCTTCATTCTTTGTCACTTTCAAGATTCCGGTGAACACCGCCACCTTGCCTCCAGGGAGGGCAAAGGCGTTGATCGTGCGATCGTCCTGAATGACGGCAAATTCCCACTGATATTCCGGCTTGTTCGCCGCCTTGGCGATGCGGTTCCCGACCCGGTGGACCATTTCGTTGATCTCCGGATCTTCGCTCAGCGGCGCTTGCCGGAGCACTTCCCGAAAGGCCGAGAGGCCCATCGCCATTTCTTTTTCCTCTGAAATATAGATGAACTGGTCTCGTGCCGTGCCGGGCGCCCGTTGACAGCCTGCCAGAGACTGCATCAGTCCTGCCATCGCACCCAGTCCCACCGTCGTCGAGAGAAGATAGGCGAAGCGGACTCCCAGGGCCAACGCCGCCCGTCGCCCCATCGGGGTCCTGAGCATGCCGTCGATTGAATGCTGGCTTGCTGGATGCATCATGTCCACTCCATTCAATCAACACCAGGTGCGGGATGCAACTCATCGGCTCAGGGCATCCACAGGTACATGAACTGCGGGGACCCGCCTCGCACAACGGACAGCAAATCGATGTTCGCCAGATTGGTCAGGCTCGGCGCGGGTGCCGCCAGTCGCGAGTAGATATTGTTCTGGTACTCACCCGGCCGTCGATACGTCACCATTCGCGCTTCTGTCAGACCGGCCTTCTTCTTCGCCAGTTCAATGGCGTCTTCGAGATACCCGATGTCATCGACCAACCCGGAGGCTTTCGCCTGTTCACCGGAATAGATCCGGCCGTCAGCCAGCTTCTTGATGGTCTCGCCGTTCATGTTCGGGCGGCCCTCCTGCACGACTTGGAGAAACCGCTGGTAGAATCCGTCGATGACCCCTTGGAAAATCGCGCGTTCCTCCGGCAGCATCGCCCGGAACGGTGACCCCATATCCTTGCGTGGTCCGGAGGTCACGGCGTTGGTCTCCACCCCGACCTTCTCGAGCAGTCCTCTGGCGTTGACGGTCAGCATGATGACGCCGATGCTGCCGGTGACGGTTGAGGGATGAGCGAACACGGTATCGGCGGCGGCGGCAATATAGTACCCGCCGGAGGCGCCCACATCCATGATGGAGGCCACGATCGGAATCTTCCTGTTGCTCTTGAACGACTTGAGCTCGTGATAAATGATGTCGGAGGCAGTGACCGTGCCCCCCGGACTGTTGATCCGGAGCATGACCGCCTTCACATGATCGTCTTTGGTGGCCCGCTCCAACTCTTCTTTCACGGTGGCGAGCATACCGGGCGAGGAATAAAACCCGTCTTTATTCTCCGAGCTGATCACGCCCGACACGTCCATGAGCAAGACCTTGTCTTTGCCGGTTCCGCTGACCTTATGTTCTTCCAGCGAGCCTGGTCCAGGCGGCAGGTTGATCGTGACACAGGCGGCCTGCATCAGGGCGAGGACGAGTACGGCCAAACCGGTACAGAACTTCCTATGCATGGTAAGTCTCCATCAACGCAACAAATTGTTCAAAGAGATAGGCCGAATCGTGCGGGCCCGGTGCGGCTTCCGGATGATATTGGACGGAGAAGACCGGGCGATCCAGGCACCTCAGCCCTTCGACCGATTCGTCGTTGAGGCTGGTATGGGTCAGCTGCACCCGCCCGAACGGCGTGTCCACGATCGGCATCCCCTGCCCCTGCGCTTGTTGGCCGCTCGGGAACCGCACGGCGAAGTTGTGGTTCTGGGAGGTGATTTCCACTTTTCTGGTTCGGAGGTCGATCACCGGATGGTTGGCGCCATGGTGGCCGAATTTCAGCTTGTACGTCGAAAAGCCGAGCGCCAGACCGAGCAGTTGGTGACCTAAACAGATGCCGAAGATCGGCAACCGGCCGATCAACTCCCGCAGCGCGTCCATGGCGTAGGGCACCCCTTCCGGATCGCCCGGCCCGTTTGAGAGAAACAAGCCCTGGGGGTTGAGCGCCAGCACGTCCTTGGCCGGGGTTGATGCG
>JACOEF010000715.1 GCA_024998705.1 Nitrospira sp. | reverse complement strand
TCCCGCTCGCCTCCAACAATTCGCGCCCCGAAATCTTGACTAACTGATTAAACGGCTCGCCGCTGCTCATCGCGGCTTTCGTCCACCGTTCAAACCCCCGAAAGAACTCGAGATCGATTGAATTTGGAAGCCCCAAATCGCCGCTACCGTAGACCACCAACGAGACTTTGCACAGACGGCCGTTGCGCCACACATCTCTATAGATCTGTTTCTGGTAAGAGGCTCGTTTCGCTCCCGTCGGCCGACCTTTGGCTTCCCACAGCGGAATCGATCCCAAGATATGCTCGCTGAGGAGATGATCGGGAGTGGTAACGGACAAGGAGCCTGGATCGGTAAGAGTGCCGGGAAAGACTAACTCAGCGGAGATCCCGACAGAGGAAAGAGTCTCTTCATCCGGTTCCGAAAGCGGTGTTAAATCAACGTTCATCAGCGTAACGTTATGTATTAATTCTTTCGTAAGATTCTAACGTAGAGACGCGATTTGTCCGGCGCTTGCTTCTTGCTTTGCATAGCACAATCAATGTCTTACAAAAACTGTGTTGTTCATCGAAGTA
>JACOEF010000714.1 GCA_024998705.1 Nitrospira sp. | reverse complement strand
GAGGCTCACCGCTGCCGGTGCTCGTCGATTGACAGCGGATCGGGCCGGCGGCGCGGAAGTGTTGATATGGGAAAGCGACGCGGACGGTGCCTTCTGAAGCAGGGCAATCACGGGACGCTTAGCCAGAGGTGGGTTGTGCTGGCTGAGCGTCCCCTTCGTGTCGGACAGCAGCGTCACGTGCTTGATGGCAACGGCTGGTCGGAAGACCGGCGGCGAGAGGACGTGCCGATGCCGTTGCGTACTGTTCCGGTCGAGGTCATACTACGTCACGACTCATGAACGACCAGCCGCCCCTACCATCCCTACAGGCGACGCAAGGAGACAGTACACGCTATAGCGCGTTGCTGCAGGTGGCAGAGGCCATTGCCCGGCATGCCGACTTGTCGGCCTTGATTCGAGACCTTGCGTGGCAGTTGCCGCGCGTCATTCCCGTCAACTTCGTGGCCCTGTCGCTCTACGATGAGGCGCACCACGCCATGCGTCTCCATTCCCTCTATGCCAACGTACCGGCGGATATTATCGGGGGCCATCTCTATCCGGTGGACGACACGCCGGCTGGATTTGTCTGGGAGACGCAGCAGCCGCTCTTTATCAGCGACGTGGCTCGTGATAGCCGGTGGCAGGACGTCTTGGCGCGCATGGGGGAGGACGGCATCCGCTCCATCTGTTTTGTTCCGTTGTCGACCACGCGACAGCGGCTCGGGGCGTTGGCCATTGCCAGTTGCGACGCGATCACCTACGGGCCCCAAGATGTCGAAGCCTTGCAGCAGCTTGGGTACATTGTGGCGATGGCGGTGGAGAACGTGTTGAGTCGGGAAGCCGCCGAGGTCTCGCGCCGGGAAACGGAGCGAGAGCGTGACCGCTTGGGACTGCTGCTCCGAATGACGAAAGCGATGGGCGGCACGCTGGATCCGCGAGAGGTGTTCAAGGCGGTCAGCGTCGGCTTGCGGCAGACGGTCTCGCACGACTACGCCAGTCTGGCGCTGTACGATCAGACGACCGATCAGGTCATGCTGCACGCCCTGGATTTTCCCGGCAATCCCGGTGATTTCGAGGAAGGAATGACCGCACCTGTGGCCGGGTCGACGATGGGAACGGCCGTGCGTGAGCAACGGCCGGTGGTGGTCGGCGATCAGGTGTCGTTGGCAGCGTACGACCATCCGATCTCGCGTCGAATGATTGCGGTGGGCTTTCAATCGGTCTGCTCCTTGCCGTTGATGTCGCGCGGCCGTGTGATGGGTTGTCTCAATGTCGTGAGTCGTCGCGAACAGGCCTTTGGCGATACGGATGTGGCGTACCTCAATCAAATTGCCGGACAGATTGCGCTG
>JACOEF010000713.1 GCA_024998705.1 Nitrospira sp. | reverse complement strand
ACTTTGCAGCTCTTTGACTAACACGTTGAACGATTCCGGCAGTCCAGGCTCCAGGAACGGTTCGCCCTTCACAATGGCCTCATACATACGAGACCGGCCCGGCACATCGTCCGACTTGACGGTCAGGAATTCTTGAAGAATGGACGCGGCCCCATAGGCCTGAAGCGCCCAGACTTCCATCTCTCCCAAACGCTGACCGCCGAACTGCGCCTTTCCTCCGAGTGGCTGTTGCGTCATAAGGGAATATGGACCAATCGACCGTGCGTGAATTTTATCGTCCACCAGGTGGTGGAGTTTCAACACGTACATATATCCGACAGTCACGGGACTGCTGAAGGATTCACCGGTTCGCCCATCCATCAACATCGTTTGACCACTGGGAGACAATTTCGCTTTCTTGAGAAGCTCCTTGATCTCCTTCTCGGAGGCTCCATCAAACACAGGACTCGCGACCTTGATGCCCAATGCTCTGGCAGCCCAGCCCAAGTGCGTTTCCAGAATCTGCCCCACGTTCATACGAGACGGCACGCCCAACGGATTCAACACGATTTCCACCGGCGTTCCGTCCGGAAGATACGGCATATCCTCTTCCGGCAGCACGCGGGACACGACACCCTTATTACCGTGGCGTCCGGCCATCTTGTCGCCGACCTGGATTTTCCGCTTCATCGCGATGTAGACCTTCACTAACTTGATCACACCAGGCGGAAGCTCATCCCCTCGTCTCAGCCGGCCGACTTTTTCGTCGTACAGCGTCTGCAGGATTTCAATCTGCTCCTTAGCGCGACGCTCAACATCCTCAAGCTCCTTCTGCTCATCGGGATCACTGAGAATGATGTGGCGCACCATGTCGTCCGGCAACCGCTTCAGAATTTCCGCGGTGAGCTTGCCCTTCTTCTTGAGAATCACGTCGCCCGTCTCAGGATCCATCAGATCCCGACCGACGACTTTTCCAAGCAACAGCTTACGAACCTTCTTGGTCTTTTCATCTTCAATGATACGCAGCTCTTCCTGGTGGTCGCGCTGCAACTTCATGTGATCTTCGCTCTCAATACTCTTGGAGCGTTCATCCTTATCCAGGCCCTTGCGGGAGAAGATCTTCACATCGACGACGATACCTTCCACGCCCGGCGGGACCGTGAGAGACGTATCCTTCACGTCACCGGCCTTTTCGCCGAAAATCGCACGCAACAGCTTTTCTTCCGGCGTGAGTTGGGTTTCACCCTTCGGCGTCACCTTCCCGACGAGAATGTCGCCGGGCTTCACTTCGGCACCGATCCGGATGATTCCGCTCTCATCGAGATCGCGAAGCGCTTCTTCACCGACATTCGGAATGTCGCGAGTAATGTCTTCCTTGCCCAACTTGGTATCGCGCGCTTCCACCTCGAACTCTTCAATATGGATGGACGTGAAGGCGTCTTCCCGAACGTGTTTTTCGCTCAACAAAATCGCGTCTTCAAAGTTGTATCCACCCCAGGGCATGAACGCGACGAGCACGTTCTTGCCGAGCGCCAACTCGCCGTGATCGATAGCCGGCCCATCGGCCAGCACCTGCCCTCGCTTGACAGGTTCACCGATCCGAACCACCGGCGTCTGCGTAATGCAGGTATTCTGGTTCGATCGCTGGAACTTGATCATCTCGTATACATCAAGGCCGGAGTCGT
>JACOEF010000154.1 GCA_024998705.1 Nitrospira sp. | reverse complement strand
TCCCAAGCCAGCGGTCACCCCGACGAAACGTGCCTCGCTGTCGGAAGAGATGAATACCGATCTCGATCGCGAACTGCAGGATTTGAAAAAGTTGCAAGCCCTTCCGGCCGCCAAGTCGACTGAGCCGGTGCGGGAGGTGAAGCCGATGTTTCGCGAACCCCAGCCGGTCGCGAGCGCCCCGCCGGTGACCGCCAGTGTCCCCCGGAGCAAGCCTGAGACGCGGTTGCGAGTGACCGGCATGCCAGGGTCGAATCAGTACCTAGCCCGCGTGCAAGCAAGGATCAGCGGATTCTGGACGGCTCCGCCGGTCGATATCTCCGGTAAGGCCCTGACCGTCACCGTACGATTTCGCCTGGAGCGCGATGGGCGGGTCGGGACGGTCATCATCGAACAGTCGTCAGGGAACGATTATTATGATATGGCTGCACAGCGCGCGGTGCAGAGTGCGATTCCGTTGCCGCCCTTTCCTCCTGATTTGACGGATTCGTATTTTGATGCCCACTTTACTTTTGCCGTAGGCGAGGCTGCAGGATGAATCGGATAATCATCGGTCTTATGATTGCCCTCTGTGTCGTGGTAGGAGCCGGGCTTCTCGGGATTCTGGATTCCCGCGCGACCGATGTCTTCCTCGAAGCGACTCGGCCGGACTTCCAGAAGATTCCTATCGGCGTATTCGGCTTTCAGAATGGCGGCGGCCCCGAATGGCTCGGCGGGCGGATTGAGGAGGTGCTGAAGGCGGATCTTCAGCGCTCGTTGGTGTTTTCACTCGTGGATTTGCCGGGAATCGGGGTGAAGGCGCGGGAGGTGTCGACGACCGACAAAGCGATTTTTAAACAGGCCGCCGAGAACGGCGTCTCCGTCCTCGTCTGGGGAAATCAGGGCAGAAAAACGGCAGCAAGGACAGTGAACTGTTGATGGACGGCTTTGTCTATGACAGCGGAAGCGACGAGGTTGTCGGTGGAAAACGCTATGTGGGTTCGACCTCGGTCGTGCGGTTGATGGCGCACCGGTTTGCCGATGAATTGGTGTTTCGTTATACCGGAGAGCCGGGGATCGCTCGCACGAAAATTGTGTATGTCGCCGAGCACGGCAACGCGCGTGAATTGTTCGTGATGGACTACGATGGGTATGAGCCAAAACAGATCACCGCGGACGGATTTCTCAATCTGATGCCGCGTTGGTCGCCGGATCGTCGGTTCATTGTGTTCACGGCCTACCGGAGCCGAAATACCCAGGATATCGACATCCTCGAGCTTGCGACCGGAAAACGCTGGACGCTGGTGTCGATGGCTGGCTTGAACATTACGCCGGCGTTGTCGCCCGATGGGAACTTCCTGGCGTTTGCCAGCAGTCAAGACGGCAACTCCGAAATTTATAAACTCGATACGCGAACCAAGACTCCGCAGCGGCTGACGGTCAATCGAGGCGGCGATCTCTCTCCGACCTGGTCTCCCACCGGGCGCGAAATTGCGTTTACGTCCGACCGTGGCGGCGCTCCCCAGGTGTTCATCATGAGCGCCGATGGATCCAACGTGCGCCGCCTGACCTATGAAGGTGATTACAATGCCGCTCCGGCCTGGTCGCCGCGCGGGAATTGGATTGCGTATGTCTGTCGGACTGCTCCGCGATTGTATAAAATCTGTATTGTGTCACCCGACGGGCAGAAGCGGGTTCAGGTCACGACGGGGCCCGGAATCGATGACTCGCCGTCCTGGTCTCCCGACGGCCGGCATATCACGTTCAGTGCGACCGTCGATGGCAAAAGCCATATCTATATGGTGGATACGGACGGGAAGGGGTTGGAACGCATCACCTTCGGTGGCACGCACAATAGTTCGCCGTCCTGGTCTCCGGCGTTGTAAGTATGATCAGCAAGCACTCACCGAGTCTACGATATATTAACCATTCACCAATCCAAGAGGAGTAACAATAGGAGGATACCGGTAGTGACAATGGGCCTGACAGTGGCCGTCGGGGTGTTGTTGGTCGTGCAGGGTGGGTGTTCGAAAAAGTCTATTCAGTCGGGCGGAGACGCACAGTCGACGGAGCGCGACATGGCCAAGTCGGGCGGGCCTGCTCCGAGTGCCATGGGTTCAACCGGTGGAGGTGGATTCGACGCTCCGAGCACCACATTCCCGGATCTGTCCCTGTCGAGCAAGCCGCAAGACGAACCTGAAAGCGGCGGATTGCGTGGATTCGATTCGGTGTCCGGCGGAAAAGCTCCGTCCGAAGAACGCTTGGGCGGCGGGGGCACGATGTTGGCCAAGGTAGAGCCGTCGGAGAGCACGGCGCGCCAGATCGAGGATATTCGTCGCGAGCAAGCCAAGGAACAGGCAGCATCCGCGGAAGCCGGATTGCGCGACGTATACTTTGGGTATGACAGCTGGACCATCACCGAAGAGGGCCGGCAATCCTTGACGCAGGATGCGCAGTGGATCAAGGCGAACGCCGGTGCATTAGTGAAAATCGAAGGCCATTGCGACGAACGCGGCACGTTGGCCTACAATCTCGTGTTGGGCGAAAAGCGCGCCAAGGCCGTCCGGAACTATCTGGTCGAGCTGGGTGTGGGCGCCAACCGGTTGGCGGTGGTGTCCTATGGCAAGGAGAGGCCCTTTTGCAACGAACGGACTGAAAGCTGCTACCAGCAGAATCGACGCGGGCACGTGGTCGTCCGGTCGAAATAGCTGTTCCGATCAGGGATGATGTGACATGATTCTCCGGAGCAACACCGGTTAAGGGAGACCTGTCATGGACAGTGGATGGCCATATCGAAGTGAAATGGTAACGAAACCATCACGCAGGCGCCTTGGAGCGGTCGGCGGCATTGCTGCGCCGGTCCGCGTCGGTGTGCTTGTGTTGGTCGCATCTGGGTTGGCCTTGTTGTCGGGATGTGTGGCGCAGCAGGCTGACCTGAAACAGACTGAGCGTGAACTGCAGCGTCGAATCAAGCAACAGACGGAGGAGCAGGCTCAGACCAGGGCTCGTCAAAATCAGGAAATTGTGTCGCTGCGCGAACAGGACATCCCTTCCTTGCGCGGCGATGTCGATAAGGCCATACACCGAACCCAGAGTCTGGAAGCGCGTCAGGACGATTTATTGGCGAAGCTGGCCTCCCAGGACTCGAAGGTCAATCAACGATTCGGAGAAAGTGAGAAACGCTCCGCTGAAGAAAGCAAGCGATTGGGGTGGGTCGAAAAGCAGCTGGTCGACCAGGATGCCTTGCTGAAGGGCGAGCGGGACCGAAACCGGGCGGAGCTCGCGGCGGTGACGTCTCGTTTGGATCAAGTCACCGCGCACATCGATGCCATTCAAAAGAACGTGCTTGATGCCATGCAGAAGACCACGACGGTGCTCGCGCAAAAAGTCGACTCTCGTCTGGACGATCAG
>JACOEF010000712.1 GCA_024998705.1 Nitrospira sp. | reverse complement strand
CCCCTCATGTTGCAGAGAGGCCGTCGCCGTCCCGTCCGCATCACGTTCCAATCCGATATAACAATGATTGAAACGACGATTGCCGACCCGGCGAGAGTTGCGAAAGTCCCACTCGGTGCCCTTCACATCGAGGACCTTGCCCGTCGGCGCCAGTCGCTCATTGAACTCAAGGTACCCGGAAGCGGGAATCTTGGCGTCCACCTCATCCACCAACGCAGTCCCGACCGTGAAATAGGGGTGGAATCCGACTCCGACCGGCGCGGCCTCACGCCCCACATTGTGAACGGCAAATGAGCAGGCCAATCCCTGCGCGTCCAAACAATACTCAAGACGAATGGCGAGGGAGAAGGGATACCCTCGTGGGCCATACGTCGCAGCGTCGAGCGACACCTCGAACAAGACGCGATTCGTGTCGACCTGCTGGGTGTTCCACGGCAGGGTCCGGACAAATCCATGGATCGCGTTCGGACCTTCCTTGTCGTTACGTTCGAGCTGCTGCGGTTGCCCGTTAAAGGAGTAGCGCCCCTCCGCCACACGCCCGGGAAAGGGAATGAGCACATCCCCCTGCCCGCCCTTCTTGTGCGCCCCGCCTGCATACCCCCAGACAATGTCGGTTTCGTGCCCGTCGCCTTCAAGCAGGTAGTACCGGCGCAACGCCGCGCCCCAGGGTGAGACCAGCGCACGCTGCTGCCCATAGGCGAGCGCAATTTCTGTATCTGCTGTCGTGTCACTCGTCATGACGCCCTACGTGCAGATGGGGCAAGGTTCACGCCCTGCCCCTCGTTCATAGATCCTTACCCATCAGGTATTCGAACCGTTTCCGGAAATCATCCACGGCGAGACCGGCCGTTGTCGCCAATCGAACCAGATCCTGAGGGTGATTGAAATCATCCGGAGCCAACCGAATCATGTACCGCCGCGCGATGACGTACGACTCGGACTCCACATCCACCATACGCACCCTGGTGCGGCCGGTCGCGGGATCCAGAATGTCGCCGAACGGAATCGGAATGAACCGGCCGTTTTGAATCGAGACCATGGCGGCATTCCCGCCCTCCAGGAGAAACTGCGCCGCGCAATAACCGAGATCCCGGGTGTATTCCATATCGAATGAAATGGGATCGGCGCAGCGAAGCTCAT
>JACOEF010000711.1 GCA_024998705.1 Nitrospira sp. | reverse complement strand
CTGTCCACGCCATGTCCGTCTCGATCGAGGACATGCCTATAGATCATGGTCGTACTGACATCCCTATGCCCCCAGGAGTTCTTGGATTGTCCGAATATCATAGCGGTCCTCAAGCCAATAGGTGGCAAACACATAGCGGAAATGGTGTGAGGAATCATTGTGGGCCTCCTGCCCCCAATTGTCACCCCAGGCGGTGTAGGCGCGGTGACGCGATACCGGTTCGCTGCAGCGCCCTGGCTAGGCCACGTCATGTAATACCAAAAACAATCACCGAACTCTCGTCCAGAGTGATCAAACTCTGCCGAAATGCCCGAATACCGTCGAGCATCCACTTGCCTGCATCTGGCTCGTCTGTCTCGTTGAACCTCCGAAAATAATCACGCATCGCCTGCTCTGAAAACTGACCGTCCAGCTTGGTGAGAAATGCCCGCTTGTGAGCCTCGGTGAAAATAAAGTGCGTCGCCTTACGAGAATCGGTGAGAAACTGGCTGAGCTCATCATACTCCGAGTTCATGAGCGTGATCTGGTGCTGCTCCTCCAAATACGGCAAAAGCGTGGCGAGAACAAAGCCAGACCATTGATAGTCGGTGACGTCCTGACCATGTCGATGCAAATAGTCGAGGTAACTGTCGCGTGGCTTGCCAAAGAGCCGCTTCTTGGGAACGGCGACCTGACGAAGACCATCAAGTGCGGTCTTTGGTAGCTTGATGAATGATGCGATGGCAGACATAAATACCCAGCCCCCTAATCGCCTCGCAGCTATGCGGCACACCCATAGCGACCGAAGGTCATGCATCGGCGATCCGCTGCAGCGCCCTTGTTAGCCCACTGGTAATTTCTTTCCAACATTGAGCCCAAGTCGTAATACCGCTGCGAGGTTCTGTGGTGGTGTCGGATAAGTGACGCCCATGCGTCGCCAAAAATCCACAAAGACCCAAAAATCTCCAAGCGTGAACTCGTCCTTGGGATGCGCCTTTGCCTGGGGAGCAGGTAGCGAGTCAACG
>JACOEF010000710.1 GCA_024998705.1 Nitrospira sp. | reverse complement strand
TGTTCAACGTTCCAAGGCAGGCATCCTGAACGACCATGGGAAGGTTGATCATGCGACCAAGCCCTTCCTGCAGATAACTCTCGTCCTCGACAAACAGTCGTTCTTTTCGAAGGTACGGCCGCACGTGCACCTGATGATGATCATAGACCCACCCTATTGCGCTGCGCGCGTGGGGAATCATCGCATCGCTTCTGAGCACCACCTTCGGGAGATTCGTCTCCACCGCATAAAACCGGAAGCCGTCCGCTTGCAGATCGTACACCGTGATTCCAGCCCGCTCCCACTGAATCACTTTCGCCAACTGCTCCGTGACGGCGCGAAACAGACTCTGTCGGTCGCGCTGAGAATTCAGCACATTGGTGACGGACAACAGGGTGCGATAGTTGAGCGCAATGTTATGCACAATGTGCTCCCCTCTTGGAGCAGAGACTCTCAATGAACGGATCACGACTTGTGTGCGCTGGAGCGACACGTCGTCAGGAGAGGCACCGGCACGCACAGGACTAACCTGCAGGCAAGCCTCGATGGTCGGTGTGGCTTGGCGCTCCCGGCATCATAGGCCGGGCCGATGGCTGATTCCAGTTGTTCATCGAATCTTCATCAAACTCTAATGCGACGCCAGCCGCAGCCTGCCGGATCACGTGGTCCGGCAAGGCCTGTCCTCCCGATGCGTCCACCAGGAAACTACTGACGTCCTATCCCTAAGGCACGTCGCCCCTCATCCATCTCATGGCCTGACCTGAGTCGCGAGGGACGGCGACCGGCCTCGGGTCCCAAAGATCCTGAGCCTGTACCGATTGAGGGCGTGAGAGGATTCGTCGCCGCTCCCAAATCGGGACTTCTTCGGGGAACGAATGAACTCGGGACCGGATCGCGATGCCTACGCATCCGGTCGAGGTCCGGCAAAAGCCGCCCGTCAGATGACGTCCGCGGATCGCCTTTCCGGGGCACGATCCGTTGAACCTCCTCCTCTTCCTCTTCATCGAGCAGAAGCCCGATCGCTTCCCTGCGATCGCTCACCACTAAATTCGTCGCGATCACTTCCTGCGCCAGAGATTCCGCCGTGGGCAATTCATCGGCATAGACATCGGTCTCATATTCGGCGGTGGACGGTGTCGCCAGAGATGTCC
>JACOEF010000709.1 GCA_024998705.1 Nitrospira sp. | reverse complement strand
TCATACAGATCCGGCGAAATCTTGATGCGTTCTTTGCTCATATCTATCTCCTCTCAGCCCTGCTGAGCGTCAATGTGCTGCCTACGGTACCGAAACCGTTCCCATTCTCTGGCCCTCTGCGCGTCACCCGCGACCCGCGAGCGTGCCGGAACGCACCCCAAGCGCACGCTTAATTTCTTCCACGATGATCTCCGGCGGCATGGTCATCCCGCCACACACTCGCGGGCCGGCGATGACACGCTCACTTCGAGGAATGGTCGCCTTGATCTCTTTCGCCATCCACCCAATGACATTGAATTCCGGCACAATGATGTGAGTGGCGTGCTTGGTGGCTTCGTTAATTTCCTCTTCCGGCCAGGGCCGGAGCGTTTTGATCTTGACGAGTCCCACGCGAATGCCTTCATCGGCCAAGAGACGAATCGCTTCGCGCCCCTGAGACACGGCGGTGCCGGATGTGACAATGAGCACGTCGGCGTCGACGTCTTCGGTTTCGATCAACCCGTTCAACCAGGCAATCGTATGCTTCCGCGACCGCTCTGCAGCAGCCCAGACCTCCTGCTGCCAGCTCGCGTGCGTCGCATAACTGATGTAGTTGCTTTTCATAATGAACGGATCGCGCATCATCCGGACCGGCGGACATTCCATATCCATACAGGGCACCGGCGAGCGATACGGGTCGTAAGGCGGCAGGCACATATCCGTCGGAGTCAGATCGACCACGTCTTTGGTGTGCGTCACAAAGAATCCGTCGCAGCAGAGTGCCAATGGCAAATGCACTTCGGGCTCTTCCGACACCATGTAGCCCATGAGAATCCAATCATAGAAGTCTTGCGCCGTCTCCGCATGCCAGACGAGCATGCCTGTCTGCATCAAATAGGAAATCTCGATGGTGTCCGGTTGAATCGACAGCGGGGAATTGATCCCCCGGCACGTCACGATGCATTGGATCGGCAAGCGGGCACCCGCCCACATAGGAAAGTTCTCCATCGCCCGCATCGTGCCGGGTCCTGCCGTCGTCGTGAAGACACGGGCCCCACCGAAGGCGGCCCCTGCACATTGCGACATGACGGCAAATTCGCTTTCCCCGCGGAAATAGTCTCCGATGTAGCCCTCGGCAAACAGCTCGCCGATCAATGCAGCGGCCTCGCTTTGCGGGGTGATCGGATAGGCGATCATCACGTCAATGCTGGCGCGCCGGATGGCTTCTTTAATGACTTCGCTGCCGGTATAAAACGACGGCGTACGAGGCGCCTCCCGCATCATGATACGGGGGTCGGTGAAGACCTGGCCTTTTTTATTCTTGGTTCCAATGACGGATGTGGGTTCCATAGCGGACCTCCTTCAGTCACAGTGACGTTTGTGCAGAAACAGCGACTCGCGCCGGAATTAGGCGCTGAACGAGCTCCCGCATCCGCAGGTCGTCTTGGCTTGTGGATTCTTGATCGCAAATCCTGAGCCCTGCACGCTGTCGACGTAGTCGACTTCGCAGCCACTCAACAGCGGAGCGCTTTGCGAATCCATGATCACCTTCACATCGCCCTTTTCGATCACCGTATCATCGTCGCTCATCTTCGACTCGAACGCCATTCCATATTGATAGCCGTGGCAGCCTCCGCCCTTTACATAAACTCGCAACCCCAGGGTATCCTTTTCTTCCCGCATCAATTCCCGAATTTTTTCTTCTGCAATGGCCGTAATGGTAATCATGC
>JACOEF010000322.1 GCA_024998705.1 Nitrospira sp. | reverse complement strand
TTCACCTCCATACCACCCATTCAGACGGCAGCTTTTCCACCCGTGAGGTGATGACCTTCGCCAAACAGGCCGGCGTGACCGCGCTCGCAATCACCGACCACGACATCGTCGAGGGGATTGCGGAAGCCACGGCCATCGGGGCCGAACTCGGCATCGAGGTCGTCCCCGGCGTCGAAATCAGTTCGCGCCTCGGCGAGAGCGAACTCCATATCCTCGGCTATTTTTTGAACTGGACCGATCCGCTCCTGGCCCAACGCCTGAGCAGCTTGCGGGACAGCCGCCACCCGCGGAACCCGAAGATCGTCCAACGGCTCAACGAGCTGGGCATCCCGATTACGTATGAGGAAGTCCGGGCACTGGCCGGCACGGAATCCGTGGGCCGCCCCCACATCGCCCGCCTCCTGATGGAGAAGAAATTCGTCACCTCGGCCAAAGAGGCCTTCGACCGTTACCTGGCCAACGGCCGGCCGGCGTTCGTCGATCGTGAACTACCGGAACCGGCTCAGGCGGTGCAATGGATTCGTGAGGCCGGCGGGGTGCCGGTGCTGGCGCACCCGACCTGGGTCAGAACGTCGGCAGACGGCTTGCGCACCCTGATCCGTGAACTGAAGGCTACCGGCCTGGGAGGCATCGAAGTGCATTACAGCACGCACACGCCCAGCCAAACCACCGAGTACCTTGATCTGGCAAAGCAGTGCGACCTCGTCGTGACCGGAGGAAGCGATTTCCACGGCGTGACTAAGCCCGATATCGAGGTCGGCATCGGGCGAGGTCAGTTGAAGGTTTCCGAGAAACTCCTCGATCCGCTCAGAAAAGCCGCGACCACCGCCTGACCCCCTGACACCTGCCCACAGACTGAGGCGTCTCGTCCTGCCACTCGTCCGTCCCTCAGGGCAGGCCTCGCCTTGTCTCACGCTGCACTATTCCCTCGTTTCGTTGACACACCAAGACCTTCCGCTACACTGAGGCTCAGGCACGCGCAACTCCAACACATGACCACATCCTGGGGCTGGATCGGCCCGTATCTAATCGTCATTATCCTTGCGATTCTGGTGGGGCCATTGTTGGCCACCCTTCCGCTGTTCACTCACAGCTTCATCCCGCCGTTGGGGATGAATGCGGCGCAGGCCGTCCGATTACTCGCCGATGGCATTTGCCTGTTCATGATCTGGCTGACCGCCGCCCGAGCCAGGCAGGACCTCGACGACGACGGGAAGGGCCAAACGTTTTTTCGTGCCATTCTGTTTCCCTCTGCAGGTCTCCTCATCGTCCTCGTGGCATCACGTGCCTATGATGCCCACGGGATTCCTGTGCTCGGCCCTCCCAAACAACCGCTGTACAACTGGCTGATTACCGGCGGCCTGATCGGCGCGGCCACGTGGCTGACATTTGCCTGGGTCCGCCATGCCGATGCGTTGACGCAAGCCTTCGCCGGGCCTCCACGCCGTCGCCCGGTTGAGGAGGAGGCACCTGCCGATGCGACGGAAGAGGCCCACGCGCCCGTCGACGAACACACTCCGACCCCAGCCCGTGCCGCCGGCACCATCGTCCTGCGCACCGGGACCGCAGTGCCCGGCACGCTCGGGCGTTATCAGGTCGTGAAAGAGATCGGTCGAGGGGCCATGGGCGTCGTCTACCTCGGGAAAGACCCGACGATCCAACGCCACGTCGCCATCAAGACCATGCGGCTGGACGACATCGAGAACGAACACGAGCTCAAAGAATTCCGGGACCGGTTTTTTCGTGAAGCCGAATCGACCGGGCGGCTCTCGCACCCCAATATCGTCACGGTCTACGACGCCGGGGAGCAAGATGGCCTGGCCTACATTGCGATGGAATATCTCGAGGGCACCTTGCTCAGCAGTTACTGCCAGAAGACGACCATCCTGCCCGCGAAACAGGCGCTGCAAATCGTCGCGACCGTCGCCGATGCGCTGGACTATGCCCACAGCCAAGGCGTCGTCCATCGCGACGTCAAACCGCCGAACATTATGCTTCTGAAGCACCGACTCGTGAAGGTCATGGATTTCGGCATCGCCAAGATGACCAGCGCCTCGAAGACGCAGACCAGCATGATTCTGGGCACGCCGCGGTACATGTCGCCGGAACAGGCCACGGGAAAAGAGGTGGACGGCCGATCGGATGTGTTTTCTCTCGGTGTCGTGCTCTTCGAGCTGTTGACCGGCGAACGTCCGTTCGACGCCGAGAACATGGCCGCCCTCGTCATACGCATCGCCAAAGCTCCGCATGCCCCGCTGCTCAAATACCGCCGCGATCTTCCCTCACGAGTCCAAGCGATCGTGGATCGCGCACTCCAAAAAGACATTCCCAACCGGTATCGCCATGCCAGCGACATGGCGCAAGACCTTCGGGACGTCTTTCAGGTGATGCCTCGATAGGCCGCTCCATACACTCGTTGCACATCACACATGGAGCGAGTTCGGATGTCGGACTGATCCGCCTGCAGAATGAAGACTGCTTCCATGCCGATTCTACAACCGGCCTTTTCGTCGTCTGTGACGGGATGGGCGGCCACCGAGCGGGGGAAGTCGCGAGCCGTCACGCCATCGACAGCATCCCTCGGCACCTGGCTCAAGCCCAGGCCGACCCGTTGCTTCCACTGATCGGCGCCGAGGAGCCGGAATTTTCGTCCGCCACCAATCGACTCGCGAGCGCCATCCGCCTGGCGAACCACCAGGTGCACCAGGAAGCCGCGCGGCATGCCGAATACACCGGCATGGGCACCACCGTCGTGGCGGCCTGGCTCGTGGGACCGATCCTCTCCATCGCCCACGTGGGTGACAGCCGCCTCTATCTGATTCGCGGCGGCGCGCTGCAGCTTTTGACCAGGGACCACACCCTGGTCCAGGAGCAGATGCAGTCCGGACTCCTGGCCGCCCCTGATGCCGCGCACGCGCCCCACAAACATGTGTTGACCAGGGCCGTCGGAGTTCAGCCGCTGGTGGAGGTTGAACTGGGAGAACTGCCTGTTTTGTCCGGCGATCTCCTCCTCCTCTGCTCCGACGGGCTGACCGCCGGAGTGTCCGCCGAGACGATCCTACGCGTCGCGCAGGAGTCCTCCGATCCGCAAGCCACCGCCGACCGACTCATTGCCCTCTCGAACGCCGCCGGTGGCACCGACAATACGACCGTCATCGTCGCACGCCTCACCCCACGCACACCGGGTCTGTGGAATCGTATGTGTGGCCGCCTCTTTACGTCACCTCAACCGGAGTCTTATTAAGGAACGACCATGTCACAGCACCACCTTGCGCCCCACACGCTCCTCGTGAAATCGCCGCACAGCGGCACCAGGGAGATTGTACTGTCCCACACGCCCTTTACGATCGGACGGAAGACAGACAATGACTTGTGCTTGGAGGATGTCGCGGTGTCCGGGCACCATGCGCGCATCGTGAAAGTTCAGGAAGTGATGTTTCTGGAGGATCTCGGCAGCACGAACGGCACCTTTGTCAACGAGCACAAGATCGAGCGGCGGCAGCTCCAAGACACCGACAGCATCCGCCTGGGCACGCATCGCCTCATTTTTCGAGGAAGTCAGTCGGCGCAGGCAGACGCACCGGCGGCTATTGATGTCGTGACGGCCGACAAGACGATCGTCGTCTCGGGATCCTCATCAAGCACCAACCCGGCGCCTGAACAGCAGGTCGGCGTGGTGGAGATTCTCTCAGGCAAAACCAGCCACTCGCAGTATTCTCTGACCAAACACATTTCGTTGATCGGGGCGCAGGACGATGCCGTGATCACCATGACCGGCTGGTTCGCACCGAAAACCGCCGCGGCCATCAGCCGGAGGGGCGAGGGATATATGGTGAGCCAGACGGAGAGCGGGAAACGTATTCTCGTGAACGGCCGCCATATTCAGGGAGAACATGCGCTCCGCAACGGGGATGTCGTGGAGGTGGCCGGGATCACGATGCGGTTCTTGCTGCGCGACCGGAAGAAGAGCCCCGTCGCGCGCTAATTGAGCAACCGGCCTCGTTTCGGCAAGTGTTGAAAACACTGGTCCGAAACTTCCTGCGCATGGGATTCCAAGCACTGCATCATCGCCCCGCCGCCTAACGGCACGTCCCGGCAAAACTGCTTCCGGTCCGCTTCACAGGCCACGCGCAACTGCTGCATCTCCCCTTTCATCCGCACCAACCGCTCCCGCAACATCGGTCGGCAGGGGACGGAAAGTTGCGCCGCTTTGCGTTGCAGACACACCCGGCGCTCCCCTTCCTCCTCCGGACACAACGCCTCAATTTCTATGTCGCACTTCACATCCCTCATGAGCGGCGCAGGCGCGCTCGGAGGAGGTCCCGGCACCTCGGCCTGAGGGAGCGGCTGCCCGTCCTTTACCACGACCGGCTGCGCCGCCAATTCGGGTAACGGCTGAGACGGAACCGTGGCGATCGATGCAGCAGGTGGTGCAAGCGGCGAGGGAGAGGACCGCGGCGGCGGATCGGGCAGGGGGTCGTTTTGTGGCAAGGTGTACAGCACGAGGCCCCAGACCGCGCCCAAGGCCACACAACTGAGGACCGTCACGATCACGATGGAGCTAAGTCGCGATGGGCCAGCCAAGGAACTCCTAGGGGATGGGATATCGATTGCCGGTGATCAGCAGGATCCGGGCAGCCGTTTCCCATTGCCCGTTCAAGACTGCAGCACCGCGACACGAATCGACGCCGATCTGAAAACCGCCGATCAGTTCTCGGGCGCTTCGACGATGTGGTTTTCGAACCGAGTGCACCCTTCGGCCAAAAGTCGATTGGTCAGCATTTCCCCCGGCCATTCGATCGGCAGGTCGGCCGTGAACACCCACACGTCCGGCGACGTCCACACGGGACCATGATCCTCCGGCAACTCCGGATCGAAGAGGTCGGTCCAGACGGGCATGTACACCCCGTTGCCGCATTGAGTATGGAGGTGTGCGATGGTCCGTACCCGCACCATCGGATCAAGATCCCGCCAGACCGCAGCGGGTTCATCGGCCAGCCGGTGCAATCGCACGGCGTTCTGCGCATCGAACAACGCATAGGACGCGTAGACGGGCACCTCCAGCGTGTCCGGGGCCAGAGCCAACTCGGCGCATTGAGCCACCAGGCCTTCAAGCAGCGCCCGGCGTTCCGGCTCCTCCAAGGAATCGGGCAGCCCTGGGTCGGGCATGCCGATCAGTTGGAAGAACAGAAACGCCGTGTTCTCGACAGGGGGATACAGACGGGAGGCGATCGCCTGAGTGCGTTGAGAATCCGCGATACTCACCAGATGTTCATTCAACGCCTGCAACGTCAACCCTTCGAGGGTCGCATCGGTCAGGAGTCGGGGCTCCACCCGTACCACCACGCCGGCAGGAATTTGCAAATGTCGATGCAGCAGATCCGCGGTCGCCACGGGATCGATCTTCAACCCAAGCGGCTGCCCCAAGTTGGCTTGGAGCGGGAGTTCCAATGCGGCCATCAGGGCATAGGCACCCTTATCGTCATCCGGCCCGTCCATGATGACGGCGCAGGAAGCCTCGGCCACCAAATCAAACATCCACTCCGCCATCTCCTCGTCGAGCGCCGCCAACACGGTCAATAAATCCTGTTCACGTCCCTGCTCGATGAAGGCTTGCAGCGTATCGATCGCGGCATCCGTGTCCCCATGGTCATGGCGACGGGCGTTGATCAAGTGGATCAAATCCCTCGTCAGTGGATCCGGTCGTGACCAACTCAACATGGCTGACCTCCCATGTCGATACGATATCCTGCTGAATGGTTTTTCTGCATCCTGTTGTCCATGTTGCCAAACTTTCCAGAACGTGGCAAGCGCGAATGCGGTTCTACGTCGAGCTCACCGGCAGGCTCGTCGGCGCAGCCTCACCGGATCCTATTCAACGGATCACTCCCCGATGACCTTCACCAGCACACGCTTCCGCCGCCGCCCATCAAACTCTCCGTAAAATATTTGTTCCCATGGCCCGAAGTCCAATTTCCCATCCGTAATGGCGACGACCACCTCCCGCCCCATGAGCTGGCGCTTGAGATGCGCATCCCCGTTGTCTTCACCGGTGTCATTGTGACGATAGGTCCCCTCGTGCGGTGCGAGCCGTTCGAGAAAACTGTCGTAATCGTGAAGCAACCCTGCCTCATCGTCGTTGATATAGACGCTGGCCGTGATGTGCATGGCGTTCACCAACACCATCCCCTCCCGCACACCGCTTTTTCGCACCACCGCCTCGACCTGCGCCGTGATATTCAGATATGCGCGCCTGGTTTTCGTCTCGAACCAGAGTTCTTCTCGATGCGACTTCATCGGCCTCGGCGCTCCGGGTGGTGCGCGATTCTGCAACGAGGATGTTCGAACTTGCAAGCCCTCGCACACAATGGGAGCCCTGTGGACAATCTGTCGTTTTCTTTAACAAAATTGACAGGCTGGGTGGCCGGTGATAAGTACCTACGAAGAGACAGCCCCGCGCTCTTGTTTCGAATGAGGAGGTCCTCCGATGGTTTCAACGATGGGCATTCCTGCCATACGCAGCGAGTGGGGGAACTGGCACCTCCTCTTCGCAACTCAACCAGAGCCGGACCTGGAATTTACCGAGGAAGACCCCGACGAATCGATGTCGCCCCCCTCGCCCCCAATGAACGCCCCCAAGCGATCCGGCAAGAAACCACTCCTGTGGATCCTGCTGCTCCTCCTGTTGGGAGGGATCGGCTATGTGGCCATGGATCCCGACGCGGCGATGCAACTGGTGGAACCCTATCTGGGTGGTGACGAGGAAACCGCGCCACCCGCCCCCAAAATGCCGCCGGCCACAGCACAGACTCCGAAAGCTGCACCCACCGTGGCGCCACCCGTGGTGGCCGACCGCACTCCACCGGCTCCGGCTGAGATACCCGCCCCGCCGTCGGCGCCAGTGGATGCCCAGCCTACGACCTCAACACCGGCACCCCCCGCACCGGCCCTCAGGCCTACGACGCCGGCCGCCAAGCCTGCGGCACCGACCGTCTACGTCGCAGGGCCGCTCTATGCGGAGGGCCAACGGGTGACAGTCATCGCCGATCCGACCAGGGCCAAGTCTCCCATCCCGCTTTTCGTTGATGCCGTAGGAACCAAGACCAGCACGACGGTGTTGGCCGGCGCCACGCTCACGATCCTGGACGGCGATTACCAAAAGCGCGGCTGGGTCTACTCCGTGCGAACTCAGAACGGCCGAAAAGGCTGGATCCCCGAACGCAGCCTCCGACTGAAACGCTGAACGCATCGCCCCAGATGCGGTCTCGTCCGACGGCCCGTTCCTCCCCGGAACGGGCCGTCGTCTTTTTTTGTCGACATGCGCTTGTTATAATGCCGCGCCCACACAATCAACAGCCCGACATCCGAGGAACTACGCAGGGGGGTACCCGAACAACGACCATGAGCGAACTACGCGCCATCATTTTTGATTTTGACGGAGTCATCGCCGACACCGAACCCCTGCACTTTGCCGCCCTGCAACAAGTCCTGGCCGGCATTGAGATCACGCTCACCGAAGCGGAGTACTATACCGACTATCTCGGGTTCGACGATCGCGGCTGCTTCCTGGCTGCCCTGCAGTCGCATCAACGGCCCACCTCTCCCGCACGACTGAGCGAATTGATGGAACACAAGGCGCACGCCTACCTGGCCGCCGTCAAACAACATCTGGCCATCTTCCCCGGCGTGCGGGAGTTGGTCCAGGAGGCCGCCGCGCGATATCCGCTCGCCATCGCCTCCGGCGCCCTGCGGCATGAAATCGAACTGATCCTGGAAGAGGCCGGACTTCGTAAGGCGTTTCGCTACATTACCAGCGCCGAAGATGTGACCCGTGGCAAGCCGGCACCCGAGCCGTTCCTCCATGCGATGGCCGGGTTGAACTCACAACCGAACCAACCCGCACTGTCCCCGAACGACTGCCTGGTCATTGAGGATTCGTTACCCGGCATCAGAGCCGCGCGCGCCGCCGGCATGAAAGTGCTGGCTGTCGCCAATACTCACACGGCGCAGGATCTCGGGGAAGCCGACGCCATTACCCATTCGCTTGCGGACACCAGGCTTCCGGACCTGCAGGCACGCCTCTGGGGAACAGCGCAAGGCCGCTCATGAGAATTTGCTCGCTGGTGCCGGGTGCCACGGAAGTCGTCGCGGCCTTGGGGTGCCAAGACAATCTGATCGGTATCAGCCACGAATGTGACTTTCCGCCGAACCTCGACCAGGTTCCGGTGATGGTACGCCCGCGCATCGAGGGCCATCACCTCTCCAGCGCCGAGATCGACCGGCAGGTAGGCGCGTTGGTCGCCGCCGACGGAGGCCTCTATGAATTGGATGAGCCCCGGCTCTTGGCCGCAAGGCCGGACTTGCTGATCGCCCAGGCTCTGTGTGATGTCTGCGCCATCACTCCGTCTCAGTTGGAACGCGTCGTTCACACGCTCTCGCCGTCGCCCCGCATGCTCACCCTCAGTCCAAGCCGGCTCGATGACGTCCTGCGGGACATTGAAAGGATCGGGGCGGCCATCGGACGGGAAGAAGCCGGAGCACAGTTGGCGGCGGCGCTCCGCCGCAGGCTCGACATCGTGCGGGCCAACGTACGCACCCACGCAACGCCCCCCAGAGTCGCCTGCCTCGAATGGCTCTCCCCGCTTTACACCGCAGGCCACTGGGTTCCCGACATGGGGGCCGCAGCGGGAGGCCTCGACGTGCTGGCGCAGGCCGGGACAACCTCCAGGAAATTGGACTGGGACACACTCGTGGCGGCTGCTCCGGACATACTTGTCCTCATGCCCTGCGGATTTACCATCCCGCGCACGAAAGCCGAACTTGCGCTGGTGACAGACCATCCCCAATGGAACGCCCTCCCCGCCGTTCAGAAGGGAGCGGTCTATCTGGTTGATGCGCTCTCGTACTTTAGCCGCCCGGGTCCACGCCTGATCGACGGCGTGGAGCAATTAGCCACCATCTTGCACCCAGCCTGTTCTGAGCACCGCCTCCCCGCGTCCGTCGAGCGACTTGCGGTCCAGACAACACGCTCACACTGATGACACGATGATGACACCAGCTGAAGCCCAAACGTACTGCACGACCCTCACCAAAAAGAGCGGGAGCAATTTCTACTACTCCTTTCTGTTTCTGCCGAAAGCCCGCCGCGAGGCGATGTACACGGTCTACGCCTTTTGCAAGGAAGTGGACAACGCCGTGGACGAGCCGCCCCCCGGCAGTCATCCGCAGGAGGAACTCGTGCGCTGGCGGCGCGAACTGGCCGCCGCCTTCGACGGCACACCGACATTTCCGGTCACCATCAGCCTCGCCAAACATGTGCGGGAGTTATCCATTCCGCAGGCTTATTTCGAAGAGCTCATCAAGGGCGTCGAGATGGACCTGACGACCACGCGCTACGCCACCTTCGACCAACTGTCCCTGTACTGTGATCGAGTCGCGTCGGTGGTGGGACTGATCTGCCTCCACGTGTTCGGGACCACCTCTCCGCGCGCGCAGGATTATGCGGTCAATCTCGGCATGGCGTTTCAATTGACCAACATTCTCCGCGATCTGGGCAACGATGCAGAATGTGGCCGCGTGTATGTTCCGCAGGAGGACCTCGCGCGGTTCGCCTACCGAGAGGAAGATCTCATGCATCGGCGGTACAAACCTGAATTTACCGAATTCATGCGGTTTGAAGTCGGCCGGGCAAAAGAATTTTACGCCAAGGCGGCGCGGGCGCTCGATTCATTGCCGCCCGCCGAACGCCGGGCCCTGACGGTGGCAGAAATCATGCGCGGCGTGTATAGCCGGATCTTGCAGCGGATTGAGCAGTCCGGGTACCGCGTGTTGGGTGATCGGGTGACGCTGACTCCCCGCCACCGGCTGGCTGTGGCGGCGGGCGTGTGGTTGCGTTCCCGTCTTCCCTCTTCGACTCCATGAGCCGGACGGTGCTCATTCTCGGCGGCGGGATCGCCGGTCTGACGGCAGCCTTAGACCTTGCCGCTAACGGCCATTCAGTCACCGTGATCGAGCAGGCCGACCACGTGGGAGGCCGACTGAGCCAGGCGCCGCCGCCCCTGCTCCTTGAAGCCCACTATGCAACCTGGGCTCTCCTCAAGACCCTGGGCAAAGACCTCCACACCAGGCGGCTTCGGCATACCCCGCTGGAATTTCTGCAGACGACCGGGGCTCGCATCCAATTCCTGCACCTTCCTTTGCCCTCTCCGCTCAACACCCTCCTCGGAACCACCCTGTTCCAGGGCCTCTCGATGCGGGACCGGTGGCACCTGCTCTCGTTCCTCGAACGAACATGGGAACAGGACCCTCCGTTGCCGAACGATCTCGACGCGCGCGTCGCCGACGAATGGCTCGCAAGCATCGGCCAGTCGGAGCAGGCCAGACACGGAGTATGGAACAGCCTGGCGCGCCTGTTATTGGGCGCCGCGCTGCCGCAGGTCTCTGCAGGACTCTTCATGCGCACGCTGAGACGCTGCTTCTTGACCGGTGCCCGCGCGACGAAGTTACTCATCCCTCCGCACGGACTCGGTGCTTTTCTCATCACACCGCTCAGAACCCAACTCGATCGACTGGGAGTCCGGGTTCACCTGAACACCACGGCCACGCAACTGCAGTTTGTCCAGGATCGTGTCGCCCACGTCGAATTGGCGGATCGCACCCGGCTCACTGCCGACTGGTACATCTCCGCGCTACCGCATCACCGGCTGACGCCGTTGTTGCCGGAACGGGTGGTGACGCACTATGCCTATTTCCAGCAACTCAGCCGCTTGAGCGAATCGTCCCTGGTGATCGTGCGCCTGCATCTGGCCCAACCGATCGAGCAGACGCAACTCGTCCTCTTGGAGCGCAACCGGTTCCATTGGATGATCCGGCATCCGGATGAAGAACGACACGAGCAGGCGACGGTCTTGTGGGCCGTGGCGGTCGATGAGCCGGACCTGTTGCCGCAATCGAAAAACGACCTCGTGCAGTTGACGTTGAGCGACATGGCGCACGCGTTTCCCGGCGGCTCGCTTCCCCGGCTCATCGAGGCGGATATCGTTCGTCTCCCGTCGGCCATCCTCGCCACGAAACCGAGCACGCAGCAGTGCCGACCGCTCTCAAATAGTCCGTTCACCAATTTCCTCGTCGCCGGCGCCTGGACGGACACCGGCTGGCCGGCGAATCTGGAATCGGCCATTCTCAGCGGACAGCGTTGCGCCGCGCTCGTTCCTCCCGGCGCGCCCTGACGCCCACCTCGCTCAGACCGGTCACAACACCCCGTTGACAACCCCTCCCCTCGTGACTAAGATTTGTCGCTCCACTCAATGGAACGGACATGTCTTCATCTCTGACCTCCCTGCAGGAACTCGCCGACTCGCTACACAATTGCCAACGCTGTCCGCTCGCGAAGCTCGGCCGGCGCCAGGTCGTCTTCGGCGTGGGGAATCCGCACGCATCCGTCATGTTTGTGGGAGAGGCGCCTGGATTTTACGAAGATCAGAAGGGCGAGCCCTTCGTCGGGGCAGCCGGACAATTGCTCAACGACTTGCTGGAGTCAGCGGGGCTCTCGCGTGCGGATATCTATATCGCCAATGTGATCAAATGCCGCCCGCCGAATAATCGCGACCCCGACCCGCAAGAGGTCGAGACGTGCAAACCCTTCCTCCTGCCACAGATCGCGATGATTCGGCCGACGCTGGTCTGTTCGCTAGGCAATTGGGCAACGCAGACGCTTCTGGAACGAAAAGTCGGGATTACAAGGGTACGCGGGCAGGCGTTTTACCTGAAGGAGTTCGTGCTGTTTCCGCTGCTCCATCCCGCCGCAGCGCTGCACCAGGGGACTATGTTGCAGCCGTTGCGGGAGGATTTCCAGAAGCTGAAGGAGTTTCTCTACCGACACACTCAGCCTCCCGCGACACAGGCGGGAGCCGCGGCGAGCAGCAACGGGACGCTGCGGATCGACGCCCCCGCTACGACCGCGCAACAAATGGATTTGTTCGGGTCATAACCACAACGCCCCAAAGACGAGGAGTCGGGAACAACAGCCCGTCCTGATCCGTCACAGATACCGTTCAGGTGCGAGCGGGATCCTTCGCGGCCTCCGGGGTCGACGCCTCTTCGGCCGTAGCTTCGTCGGTGGGCTCCTCATCGTCCGGAGCGCCGAACCAGGCGACCAACATCTCTTCCCACCAGGCCTCATCGATGTCTGGACCGGGATCGACACCGAGAAACGCCACATCATCGGCTGAAATGCCTTCTCCGACCAGGTGCGGCTGAAACTTCGCGCGATCGATCACTTCCTTGGTGGCATACCCGCCCAAGATCCAGGAATCCGGATCCGCCCGCCTGGACTTATACGCCTTAAGATTGAGCTTCAGGTACATGAACACCTGCTGCTGAAGCTCATCCCCCACCCCGCTCTGGGGCAGACCGAGTGTCTTCTCGATCTTTTTTCTCCAGTGCCGGTCCTCATATCGCGAGGTGATCAACTGCAGCATCGTCTTTCCCAGTTCGGCATCAAGAGACATGGTCTGTTCCCTTACTCTGTTGTAATGATTGTTCGCTTACCGACCGTACGTGCCGGTGAAGGATGCTTTTCCGATGACGTTCTGATTGAGATAGTACCCGACCATCGCGCCAGGGGCCTCTTTTTTGAGCGGCAACTGGTCCACCTTCAACGCGAACACGGTGAAGATATACCGATGCGGCTTATCTCCCGGCGGTGGACAGGGCCCGCCAAAGCCGGGCTGACCGAAATCCGTCATGCTCTGAATGCTCCCTTGAGGCGCGCCGTCACTCTCCGGCTGTCCCGCTCCCGCCGGCAAGTGCATCACGCTCGGAGCAATATTGAAGATCAGCCAATGCCACCAGCCGCTTCCGGTGGGGGCATCCGGATCATACACCGTCACGGCAAAACTCTTGGTGTCCTTCGGCGCATGATCCCATCGCAACTCAGGCGACACATTGCCGCCCGTGCAGCCGAAACCATTAAACACATGCTCATTGCCGATCGTGCTTCGATCCTTGATCGTCGGACTCGTCAGCTGAAACTCGGCCGCACTTCCGACCGCAGGAACCACCAGCAGGGCACAGATCATTGAGGCCATCAGTCGTCGCATCGCCCCTCCCCCTTCATCAACTAGTTCCCTGCCAGCGTCATTTCCGCGAGCTTCACGGTGGGGCTGGCGATCCGTCCACGAAAGACGAGATCCGTGCCGATCGTCTCGATATTGGCATACATCTGCTTCAGATTGCCGGCGATGGTAATTTCCTCCACCGGGTAAGCCAACTCGCCGTTTTCGATCCAGAACCCGCTGGCTCCGCGCGAATAGTCGCCGGTCACCATGTTGATGCCGAACCCGATCAAATCCGTCACATACAGACCTTGCTTCACAGAGGCCAGAATCTGTTCCGGTGTGGTGGTGCCCGGGACCATATAAAAATTGGTCGGCCCGGCGGAGGGACTTTCTCCGATGCTTCGCGCCGCATTCCCGGTGGAAGGCAATCCCAATTTTTTCCCCGAATAGGTATCCAAAATATAACTGGCCAGGCGACCACGCTCGACCATTGCCTGTTTCCTGGTCGGCAGCCCTTCCCCGTCGAATGGACGCGTTCCCAGGCCGCCGGGCATCCGGCCGTCGTCATAAATGGTGACAAAGTCCGGGGCAATCTGCTGGCCGAGTTGTCCGACCAGGAAGGATGCCCCCTTATACAAGGCATACCCTGAGAGGGCACTGCAGAGGTGACTGAGCAGACTCCCCGCGACTTCCGGATCAAAGATCACCGGCACCCGGCAGGTAGAGACTTTGCGCGCGCCGAGCTTCCGGACCGTCCGCCTCGTCGCTTCCTGGCCGATGGCTTCCGGACTATCCAGTTTCGCAAACGCGCGATTCACCCCATACCAGTAGTCCCGCTGCATCCCGGCCGCATCCGAGGCAATCGGCGAGACGGACAGGGAAAAACTACTATTGGCATACTGCCCGACAAACCCATGGCTGTTGGCCAGGATGATCCGGCCGGATGACGAATCGCATTCGCCCCCTTCCGAATTCGTAATACGCGAATCGGCAGCAAACGCAGCCCGCTCCGCACGTAGCGCAAGATCGATCTGCTGATCCGTCTGCAGTTTCGTGGCATCGTGAATATTCAACTCAGGGAAGTCGGTGGCGAACTGGCCCGGCTCCGGAAGGCCGGACACCGGATCTTCGACAACCGCTTGCGCCAATGCACAGGTTTCGCCGACGAACCGCTCCAGGGAATCGCGGGAGAAATCGGAGGTCGAGGCGCTGGCCGACCGCTGGCCGAAAAAGACCCGCAGGCCGAGCCGCTTTTCACGCGCCTTCGTGAGTCGATCGACGGCGCCCATCCGGACCTGCACCGACAGGGTTTCTCCGTCGGCCACCATCACATCCGCCGCCGTCGCGCCATGGTTCTTCGCACGCGCCAGCAAATCCTGCGCAATATTCGTATAGTCCTGTTCCGCGATCACACGTGTCATGGTTATGCTTTCGTCCCGCCGACGGTGATTTCGTCAATGCGAATGGTCGGGAGGCCGACGCCGACCGGCACCGACTGCCCATCTTTGCCGCAAGTTCCGATGCCTTCATCGAGTTTCAAATCGTGTCCCACCATGGACACCTGCTTCAGAATATCCGGCCCGCTGCCGATCAGCGTCGCACCGTTCACCGGCCTGGTGATCTGCCCATCTTCAATGAGGTACGCCTCGCTGGCGGAGAACACGAACTTCCCGTTCGTGATATCGACCTGCCCGCCGCCGAACGACACGGCGTACAACCCTTTCTTTACGGACTTGATGATGTCCTTCGGGTCTGACTCTCCGGCCAGCATGAAGGTATTCGTCATCCGCGGCAACACAACGCTCTGATAACTTTCGCGCCGGCCATTGCCCGTCAGCGGAATGCCCATCAACCGAGCGTTCAGCTTGTCGGTGATATACCCGCGCAAAATGCCCCGTTCGATCAGGACCGTGCGGCTGCTGGGTGTGCCTTCATCATCCACATTCAGCGAGCCGCGCCGGAAGGGAAGGGTGCCATCGTCCACAATCGTACAGACCTCCGAAGCCACTTTCTTCCCCAGCAGGTTCGAGAAGGCGGAGGTTTTTTTGCGGTTAAAATCGGCCTCCAACCCATGGCCGATTGCTTCGTGCAGCAGAATCCCCGGCCAGCCCCCGCCCAGTACCACCGGCATGACGCCGGCCGGTGCATCAACGGCGCTCAGATTCAGAATCGCTTCCCGCGCCGCTTCCCTGGCGAACTGCAGATATCGCTGGTCGTTCTGGAAATACTCCAACCCGATCCGCCCGCCGCCGCCGAACGTCCCCACCTGCCGATTGCCGTTCTCCTCGGCAATACACGTCACCTGAAGACGCGACAAGGGCTGAATATCGCCGACCATCACGCCATCGGACGTGGCGACCAGCATGACCTTATATTCCGTATTGTAGGCGGCCATCACGTTCTTGATCCGAGGATCATACCGCCTGGCTTCGGCATCGATGGCGTTGAGCAGCGTCACCCGGTCGCGGGTGGCGACCTCAATATTGGCACGGTCATGAGGATAGAGATTGCGGGCAAGGGCTGGGCGGTGAGTGACCGGAACCGGTACCGTTCCCTGAGCACTATTGGCGATGTACCGCGCGGTGTCGGCGGCAATGTTCAAATCTTTGGGGGTCAGTTCGTCGGAATAGGCAAAGCCTGTTTTTTCGCCGGCGGTCGCCCGGACACCGACACCCTGTCCGACACTCTTCGTCGCCCGCTTGACGATCCCCTCTTCCATGGAGACCGACTCGGATTGGCAATATTCAAAATACAGGTCCGCATAGTCGACGGTCGAGACCTTGACCCGCCCCAGCGCCTGCTCGATTTCTCGATCGGTGACCCCAAAACGCGCCAGTGCGCCGGACTCGTTATTGGACATGCATGTACTCCTCTCGTACGGTGGGTGAGTATAACGCACTCTTTTACGGAGGCGCAATGCAAGCGCGCTCGAACCATCTGCAAATACAGCGAAATTGGGAAATACTGTTTGACTTTCCTGGACCCCACCGCTAGACTCGCCTTACTTCCTAGAGGATCATCATCGTCTAAAAAAGGTGCTCACGCCGTTCCATGAACGATTCTCGATCACGCGATATCGAGCCTGCCCCCGACTCTGATCTGCTCTCGCAACTCGAACCGGACCTGCTGCCAAAACACCTGGCTGTCATTATGGACGGCAACGGCCGATGGGCTGAATTGCGCGGTCTCCCGCGTATTGCCGGCCACCAGGAAGGCATCAAATCCGTGCGGGAACTGATCTCGCTCTCACTGGATCTCGGGATCAAGGTGCTCACGATCTATGCGTTTTCACAGGAGAATTGGAATCGGCCGGCCCAAGAAATCACGGCGTTGATGAGCTTACTGGAACATTACCTCTCGACGGAACGATCCAGTCTGGTCGAAAAAGGAGTGCGCTTCCAGACCATCGGCCGGGTGACGTCCCTTCCGCCATCGGCCCTGCAATGGGTCCGCACAACGGAGCGGGAGACCGCGCACCTGAACAAATTGATCCTTAATGTCGCCCTCAGCTACGGTGGCCGCACGGAACTGGTCGATGCCGCCAAGGACCTCGCACGGGCTGTGCAGGACGGCCGGCTTTCGCCGGATCAGATCGACGAACGGGCGCTGCAACAGGCGCTGTACACACACGACCTCCCCGATCCTGATCTCCTGATCCGCACCAGCGGCGAGACACGCATCAGCAATTTCCTGTTGTGGCAATTGGCCTCTACGGAACTGTACTTCACCCCGACACTCTGGCCCGACTTTCGCCGACGCGAAGCCTTGCTCGCGCTCATCGAATACCAGCGGCGCGAACGCCGCTTCGGCCGGGTGTTCAGTAGCGTCTCCTCCTAATCTCTTCGTGGTGAAACCAGGAGCTTTTCAGTGCGAGGAGACGATGCCGCCCCCCACGGACAGCACTCGACCACGATCGTCATCCGAAACGGTGCGTCGGGTCCTGGCGGCAGCCGTCTTTCTCCCGTTTTTTTATTACCTCGTCCACGACCTTGGACCGATTGCATTCCTCAGCCTCGCCGTCATCGCGGGCATGCTCGCTGTGGGAGAGTTTTATCGGCTGCATCTAGGACAGGCTCCATGGCCAGGATGGTGTTGGTTAGGGGTTGCAGCGACCGGACTCCTGATCGGCAGCGCGCAATGGCCGACCATCATCACCGACCGTGCGGTGCTGCTCGGGATCCTGGCGATTGCGCTGTGCCTGCCTCTGCTCTCGGGCAAGTCGCTGCGCGACTCGCTCACGGACGGCATGGTGCTGCTCATGGGCGTGCTCTATATAGGACTCACGCTCAGCTATCTTGTGCTCGTGAGAGGGTTGTCCGACGGCGCCCTGCTGATTTTCTTCGTCTTCCTGGTCACCTGGGCCGGTGATACGGGCGCCTATGTGGCGGGAAAATCCATGGGACGCCACGCGTTGGCGCCGGTCATCAGTCCAAAGAAAACCTACGAAGGGTTGGCGGGGGGCCTCGTCCTCGCCTGTGTGATGGCGCTGCTTGCGCGCGCCTGGTTCCTTCCCACGTTCTCGGTGATCGATTGCCTGGCGCTCGGAGCGATTCTCACCGTCACGGGTCTTATCGGCGACCTGGCAGAGTCAGCGATGAAACGAAGCGCGGGGTTCAAAGATTCAGGGGCCTTAATCCCGGGCCACGGAGGGATGCTGGATCGTCTGGACAGCCTCTTGTTCACCGGCCCGGCCTTCTACTACTATGTCACGATCGTCAACAACGGGTAACAGATGATTGTCCGCCCGTTCTGGAGCATGCCATGAAGCACATCGTCATTCTCGGTTCGACCGGCTCGATCGGCACGAACACGCTCGATATCGTCGACCGCTTTCCAGAAGAGTTTCGCGTGGTCGGGCTGACCGCCGGCACGAACGACGAGAAACTCGAGGCACAGATCCGCAAGTTTCGCCCGACCTTTGCCGCGCTCGCCAACGAAGCGGCGGCGGCAAAACTGCGCGAACGGTGCGCCGACCTACCGGTCAAAATTTTCGCGGGCGACGAGGGCGTGGCCCATGTCGCACAGTCGGAGGGGGCCGAACTCGTTATTTCCGCTATCGTCGGCGGCGCAGGCCTGCTCCCGACCTTGGCGGCGATTCGTGCCGGAAAACAGATCGCCCTGGCCAATAAAGAGCCCATGGTTATGGCCGGCGCCCTGATGCAGTCGGAGGCCAAGAAGCATCACGTCCGCATTTTCCCGATCGACAGCGAACATAGCGCCATCTTCCAGTCGCTTGAAGGGCATCGGCGCGAGGACGTCAAACGCATCATTCTGACCGCTTCTGGAGGCCCGCTGTGGGGTTTCTCCCGCGAACAGCTTCAGGACGTCAGCCCCGAACGCGCCCTGCAGCACCCCAACTGGAAAATGGGATCCAAGATCACGATCGACTCGGCCACGCTGATGAACAAGGGGCTGGAAGTCATTGAGGCGCGCTGGCTCTTCGATATTCCCGAAACACACATCGAGGTCCTGGTGCACCGGGAGAGCATCATCCATTCCCTGGTCGAATACAGAGACCGGTCGGTCATTGCACAGTTGGGTCTTCCGGACATGCGCACACCTATTTCCTATGCCATGCGGTATCCTGAACGGATGCCGCTAGACCTCCCCTCGCTCGACCTGACGGCCATCAGCACTTTGACGTTCTTTAAGCCGTACCATGATCGATTCCCCTGCCTGCAGCTCGGATATGAAGCACTACGGATCGGCGGAACCATGCCGGCGACGATGAATGCCGCCAACGAAGTGGCCGTGGAAGCGTTTCTCCAGAGCGGAATTCGTTTTCTGGATATTCCGGAGATTATTCGGAGTACAATGGAATCTCATGCACCGCGCCCCATCGACACCCTCGATGATGCGTTGGACGCTGATCGCCGGGCTCGGGACAAAGCCGAGTCCCTGGTCCATGCCTTGACGCGGTAATACCCTGAACCCAAGGAGTGTTGTTGTGGGAACAGCCTTTGCCTGGTCTCCTGATGTGGTTTCGCTTCTCACCCACTGGGCGCTGCCCT
>JACOEF010000708.1 GCA_024998705.1 Nitrospira sp. | reverse complement strand
GAGCTGGAGCATGGACTGATGGGCACCCTGACGAGTATTGGCAGCATCGCCGAGCATCGAGGGCTCAGCGATACCGAGAAAGTGACTCGCATTCGTGCCGTGCTCGCCCAGCGAGAGACGCGTCGCCTGCTGGAGGAGGATCCCATCGCCGCGCTCAAAGCGTCGCTGGTCAGCGAGTGGGAGGACGCCGACTACGACACGATTCTGGAATCAAAGTCGGTCTGGATTCAGAATCGGGTGAGTCCTATCCTCAAGGCCCTGACCTTCCAGAGTGAGCCCGGTGGCCGGAACTTGGTGGAGGCCATCGAGCACTTTAAAGACACAAACGGCGCGGTGGATCAATCAGCACCGACCGGATTCTTAGATCCGAAGGAGCGGGCCGCAGTCCACAAAGACGGAAAGTTCCGCGTCTCCCTCTATAAAGCACTGCTCTTTCTGCACGTGCAGAACGGGGTCAAGTCCGGCACCCTGAACTTGGAGCAGTCCTATAAATACCGTCCCCTCGACGACTACCTCATTGACCGTGCTCGCTGGCAGCGCGACCGAGCGCAGCTGATCGAACGAGCCGAGTTGGAGCGCTTTGTCGATCCCCGCACGACGCTCAGGACCCTCGACGAGGCGCTTCACCAGCAGTATGTCCTCACCAACCGCCATCTTGCGGACGGGAAGAATCCCCATCTCACCTTCAAGAAGAGCGGCGGCTTCACCCTCTCGACCCCCAACCAGGAGGCGCACGACGCGGAGCCGTTGCAGCAGTATTTTCCCAACCGCCGGGTGGTGCCACTGGTGGAAGTGCTCGCCACCGTGAACCGCTTCACGTCCTTCGCCGAGGAATTGCGGCATCCCCAGCCGCGGTATCACCGGGCCAAACCAGTGGACGCCACCCTCTACGCCGGCGTAATCGGGCTCGGCTGTGCGATCGGCCTCCGCCGGATGATGCGCATCTCCCGCGGGATTACCGAGGCGGAATTGGAGCATACCGTCAACTGGCACTTCACCGTGGACGGGCTGCACGCCGCCAACGATCGCGTGGTACGGTTGATGGATCGCCTGGAATTACCGAATCGCTCCCGCCGCGTGCCCGATCGACTGCATACCTCCAGTGATGGACAGAAATTCGAGGTGCGCGTCGAATCCCTGCACGCGAACTACTCCTTCAAATATTTCGGGAAACAACAAGGGGTCGCCGCGTACACCTTCCGCGACGAGCGCGACGTGCTGTGGCACTCCACGGTGTTCAGTGCGGCCGAGCGGGAAAGTGCCTACGTCATCGATGGACTGATGCACAATGAGGTGATCCAGAGCGATATTCATTCGACCGACGCCTTCGGCTTCAGCGAAATGGTCTTTGCCGTGAGCCATCTGCTGGGCTTTGCGTACGCCCCTCGATTCAAGAATCTCGCCCGTCAGCGGCTCTATGCGTTCAGGCACCGCATCCGGGGAGACCGCTCGGCGTGGAAGATCAAGCCAGCGGGCTACGTCGATGAGGAGCGGGTCGTACAGCAGTGGGACGACATCTTGCGCGTGATCGCCACGATTAAACTCAAGGAAGTCACGGCCTCGGATCTGTTTCGCCGCCTCAACTCCTATTCGAAACAGCACACCCTCTATCGGGCGCTGAAAGCCTTCGGTCAAATCACGACATCCCTGTTTATCCTCCGAGTCATCGACGATCCGATGTTGAGGCAAGCCATTGAAAAGCAGTTGGACCGGATCGAGCATGTACACCGCTTCACGCGCGCGATCTCAGTCGGAAGTCCACGAGAATTTCTGCAGGCGGAGAAAGAAGACCAGGAGCTGGAGGAAGCCTGCAAGCGCCTTATCAAGAACTGCCTCATCTGCTGGAATTATCTCTACCTGTCGCAGAAACTTGAAGAAATCCACGATCCTATCGGCCGTGAAGCCTTGCTCGAGGCGATGGCCCACGGCTCGGCGGTGGCGTGGCGACACTTCAACCTGCTTGGCGAGTACGATTTCTCAGAAGCACAGCTCCGAGATAGCATAGGGATTCGGCTCCCCAAAATGATGACCTGAATG
>JACOEF010000707.1 GCA_024998705.1 Nitrospira sp. | reverse complement strand
CGATTTTGGGGAACATGAGCCAGGATTTGCAAAGTCTCATCCGAAATTTCTCGATCATCGCCCATATCGATCACGGTAAATCGACCCTCGCTGACCGGCTCCTCGACGCAACTGGCGCAGTAACTGCCCGAGAGGCGAAAGAGCAGATCCTCGATGCGATGGACCTGGAGCGTGAGCGCGGCATCACGATCAAAGCGCACGCTGTCGCCATCCGCTACAAGGCTCAGGACGGGAAGGTCTATTTACTGCATTTGATCGATACGCCCGGTCACGTCGACTTCACGTACGAAGTCTCGCGCAGCCTTGCCGCCTGTGAAGGCTCGCTGTTGCTCGTCGACGCGACGCAGGGGGTGCAGGCGCAGACCATCGCCAACGTGAACCTGGCCATGGGCAATCACCACACGATTATTCCAGTCATCAATAAGATCGATCTCGCCAGCGCGGATGTCGAAGGCACGAAACAGCAAATTTCCGATGTGCTCACCTTGGATGCCAGCGATGCCATGTTGGTCAGCGCCAAGGAAGGCCGCGGCGTTCCGGAAGTACTCGAGGCGATCGTCAAACGGATTCCGCCGCCGTCCGGCGATCCCGATCGCCCGCTCAAGGCGCTGATTTTCGACTCCTGGTTCGACAATTACCAGGGCGTGATCGTCCTCACCCGCATCATCGACGGCTCCGTGCGACCCGGCATGACGATCAAGGTCATGTCCAACGACCGGCTGTTCGAAGTCACTGAGGTCGGGCAATTCACGCCGAAACGGACCAAAGGCACTCAGCTCATGACCGGAGAGGTCGGCTACCTCTGCGCCAACATGAAGGAAGTGGCCGACGTCAAGATCGGCGACATGTTGACCGAGGCGGCACACCCGACCGAGCAGCCCTTTCCCGGCTACAAAGAAGTTAAACCGCTGGTCTTTTGCGGGCTGTACTCCACGGACACCGCCCGCTACGAAGACCTGCGGGATGCGCTCTTGAAGCTGCGATT
>JACOEF010000074.1 GCA_024998705.1 Nitrospira sp. | reverse complement strand
GCCGGACGGTGCCGCGTCCTGTGGGGCATCCGATTCCTGCCTATTCAGAATCTGAGCGTGGACAGGGGCATGCAGCAGGTCCGCAGTTCGTGAACGGTCGCGCAGCATTGGTGGGTGATGCGGGACATTTGGTCGATCCGCTGTTTGGAGAGGGGATTTATTACGCCGTCCGCTCCGGGCAACTTGCGGCGCAGGCGATTCTGGGACGCCTACAGGCCCGCCATGAGTCGCTCGGTGCCTACGAGGCGTCGTTGGAGCGTGACGTCCTCCCCGATTTCAGAGTCACGGCGAGAATCGCGCGTGTCATCTACGCCTTCCCGCGCCTTGGCTTCAGGCTTCTCCGCCGATATCAAGATGTGGTCCAGTCTTACTTCGAAGTTCTTCAAGGGCGCACGACGGCCGAACAATTTCTACCTGCCGCGAAAAAGCGCCTCAAGGCATCGGTCAACTATCTATTGCTTGAAGCATTACACCTACGCTGACAGCCCGTAGAACAGGTCCGCCGGTGATGCTCTCGCAGGACATAACCGCCACACCGTCTACAGAGGCGGCCACGGATGTGTGGGAGTTTCTTGGCAATGCCGTGTCCCTCGCTGCAGCCTTGCGGAGCGGCCCTTGTGAGCAAGGCTGCAAATGAGTAGTTGAACGGGAGGTTCGTCGCCTCTCAGCACCAGGCGCCGAGTCGGCAGGAGACAAATGGTTGACCAAGGGAGATCGCCGGCGAACTCTTTAGGTTGGGGACGCTTGGTGAGGCAGAGGGTGTAAAGCTCGACGATGGCACCGAGGTCGCAAGCAGTGGCGTCGACGGATGATTCTGCGGAACCGGTGCGTCGGTCTTGGCTACGACGGTCGGTGCAGGGGGCGACGATTTCTTCTCCAACTTGGCCAGCAATCGACGGCCATCCCCGGCAAGCTCGCTGTTCGGGTACTTTTCAGCTAGTAGCTGTAATTTTTCCGTCGCCCAATCGTCGGCGCCAAGCTCCTGGTAGGTCATGGCCAGGTAATATAGGGCTTCCGGGGCGACCTTCTTGTCCGGATAGTCTTTCATGATCTGATCGAATCGATGCGCGGCAGCGAGATAGGAGGCCCGGCGATAGTAAAATTGCCCGACAAACAGATGTGTCTGCGCGAGCCAGTCGTGGCAATCGGCGATGCGTTGGAGCGCCTGGGCCTCGTACTTGCTGCCGGGGAAGTCTTTTCGGAGTTTTTCGAATGCCGCGATAGCCTTCTGAATCGGATCCGGGTCGCGGTCGATTGATTTGCCCATTCGGAGGTGGCTCTCGGCAAGACGGAGTTGGGCGTAGACGGCCAACTGATGGGAGCGATGCAACTCCAAGAAATGCTGGTATTCGACGATGGCCTCTGCAAACTCTTCCTTCTCGAAAAATGCTTCGCCCCGCTTCATGATCACGTTGGGGTCGTAGTTCTTTTCGATCGTGTCGCCTAAGAAGATTTGTTCATCCGTCCCGCTCACGGGTTTGGCGTCGGCGGTCGTTTTGGGTTTACTCGAGCACCCACTCGCAAGCCACACCAGCACCACTAAGGTGAGAGTGACACACCACCCCCTTGAATGCCTGGGCATCCAGCAACTCCTTCGGCAAATTGTCGAGAACATTGACTAGCCGTAACTATACAATTTTTCTAGCAGATCGGGAAACGAAATGCAACGAATTCGGTCTCTGGAGGTTGACCCCTTTTAGTCCCGGACCTATAATCTCGCCGCACTCCTTGAGGTTGTCGCGGGTCTTATTGCAGGCCTCCTCCAGGGGTGTGTTGAGTGGGAACCCTGTGAAGCGCAGTAGTATTGTCGGAACCGGTTCGTACGTGCCCTCCCGGGTTGTGGACAACGAGGAGGTGGCGGCCCCGCTTGGCTTGGATCCGGGTCAGATTGTGGCCTTAACCGGGATTCGGACCAGGCATTGGGTCATGCAGGGCCAAGCTTCTTCAGACCTGGCGGTGGTGGCCGGGCAGCGCGCCTGCGAGGCTGCCGGGGTCGCACCAGCGTCCGTCGACGCGATTCTCGTCTCAACGACCTCCCCCGACAGTGCGTTTCCTTCCACGGCCTGCCATGTTCAGCGCGCCTTAGGTGCGAGGCCGGTGATGGCATTCGACTTGTCGGCGTCCTGCTCGGGGTTTCTCTATGGATTATCGATGGCGGATGTCATGATTCGGAGCAGGCAGATTCGCTCTTGCCTGGTCATTGCCGCTGAGGTGAAATCACGGTTTCTCGATCTGAGGGACAAAGACACGGCCATGCTGTTCGGCGATGGTGCCGGCGCGGTGTTGGTCGTGGAGGATGCCTCCGTCCGGCCGGATGCTCCGGGTATCCTCGGTGTGCGGCTCTACGCTGACGGTTCGGGCCATAGCCTGATCACGATTCCAGCCGGGGGATCGCGACAACCCGGCGGAGTGGAGACCCTCCGTGCGAACGAACACGTGCTGCGGATGCGAGGTAGCGCCGTGTTCCGCTCAGCGGTGCGTTGCTTGGAGCAAGCGGTCCTCGACATCTTGAAGGAGTTCGGGCTTGCGGCCGGCGATGTCACAAGGGTGATCGCCCATCAGGCCAATGCGCGGATTTTGGAGCAGTTGCGTCGTCGCCTCGGCCTCTCGCAGGAGGCGGTCTACTCGGTGATTGAACAGTTTGGGAACACAT
>JACOEF010000118.1 GCA_024998705.1 Nitrospira sp. | reverse complement strand
AGGGGCCACCCTTGCCCTCCGGCAGCGGCTGGCCGTCGAGTTCATAGAGCAACAAGCCGAAGTCTTGCGCCTGCTGCAGGGTGAGCGTCGCCGCATATTTGCCATCGACGGAATGGAACGTGACATGGTCGGCATCGACCGCGAGGGCTGGAATATCCAACAGGCCTTTGACGCGAATCGCCCGGCCTCGCATCGACGGCATCAGCTGGCTGATATCCTCGACATGTTGTTCTTGCGGCAGTTGCGCCAACGCCGCGCGCGTCAGGGAAACCGGTTGGACGACCGCGCCGTCGATCCGGATGACCCCTGGACCCGACGGTTCCCGTTCCGTGATGGCTTTGACCATGGCCGTCAGTGCCTCGTTGACCGGTGTAGGAATCCCCAACTCCCGCCCCGTGCGGACGATGTAGCCGTTCAGATAATCGATCTCCGTCGGGCGTTTCGCTTTCCAGTCATCGTACATCGAGGTATGGATGTCACGCAGCTCCTGGGTCCATTTCACCACCTTCTCGGCCATATCCGGCGCCAAGGGCACCTTCACCGCCGCCGACACCGCCGCCACTTCACCTACAATCTGCCGAATCACACCGGCCATCTCCGGATGGTCCAGCGCCCTCGCCACCTTGTCGTCGATCACCACCGTGAGGGGGTTAAAGACGCAGTTCCAGCACATCTTTTCCCATTTGCTCTTCCGGATATCATCGCTGAGCTGGCAGGAGATGCCCGCCTGCTTGAAGATCTCCGCGATCTGCACCACACGGTCGCTCTTGTGCCCCATGAGTTCGCCGATGGCCACGCCGCCCCGCTTGTAATGCTCGATGACACCGGGTTCAACGATCTTCGAATAGATGAATGCCACGCCGCCGACTACACAATCTCGGTGCACCCGGGCAATGATGCGATCTTCCGTATCGATACCGTTCTGAAGCGTGAGAATGACCGTACGGTCGGTCATCACCGGCTCCAGCTGCGTCATTACCTCGTCGAGGTCGTAGGCCTTCACGGCAAGAATGATTAGGTCCGGCTGCGCCAGCTGTCGCGGATCCGAGGCCGCCGGCGGATGCACCGTAAAATTGCCCTTGGCGCTCTTGATCATCAAACCATGGCGCTTCACGGCCTCCAGCGTTCGGGGGCGCAACAGAAACGAGACGTTCGGATTATTTTTCGCGAGATGCGCGCCGAAGAAACCGCCGACGGAACCGGCCCCGACTACCATGATCTGCTTCATGAAATCCCTCACTCGTTGCGTTCGAAAAGACGGTACTATAGCATGTGGCCGCGCGCCTGAAACAGTGATCGCACCTCGCAGTGAGGCCTATGGGAACCGGATCCACGCTCGGGCTGATTCAACACAAGCTGGCCTCGGCACGGTCGGTGACCGTGCTCACCGGCGCCGGGATCTCCGCCGACAGCGGGGTACCGACCTTTCGCGGAGCCGACGGACTCTGGCGGAATTTTCGAGCGGAGGAGCTCGCAACCCCCGAGGCCTTCGCACGTGATCCTCGCCTGGTATGGGAATGGTACAACTGGCGGCGTGAACTCATCGCGACCAAACGACCTAATCCAGCACACGATGCCGTGGCCCAAATGGAGCAACGGTTCGAGCGGTTTTGGCTCATCACGCAAAATGTGGATGGATTGCACCGCGACGCCGGCTCACGCCGGTTATCCGAGATTCACGGCAACATCTGGATGGTGCGCTGCACACAGTGCCGGCGCGTGACTGACAATCGTGACGTGCCCATTACGATTCTGCCCCTGTGCGGCAGCTGTAACGGTCTTCTCCGCCCGCACATCGTCTGGTTTGGCGAATCACTCGCCGCGCAGGATCTCGAGGCCAGCGAGGCCGCGCTGCAATCCAGTGACCTGTGCCTGATTATCGGCACCTCCGGCCTGGTGTATCCGGCTGCAGGTTTTGGTTCGATGGCGAAACAGGCGGGTGCGTTTGTCGCGGAAATCAATCTCGACTCCACCGCACAATCGGGCATTGTCGATGCGGCGCTCCAGGGACGCGCCAAGGACATTGTGCCGTTGTTATTGCAGGCGTGAGAGCAGCGGCAGCAATTCGTTGAGGGTGGAGATCGTCATCCCGCTCGAGGGACCCGCGACCTCCCCTCGCGCCAGTAACACCCCGGTCAGTCCGACACCCTGCGCCCCCTTCACATCATCACGCTCACTATCCCCGACATGCAGCGCGTCCTCCGGATCGACGGCATGTTTCTCCAACGCTTGCTGAAAGATACGTGCGGAGGGTTTGGCCGCATGCGCTAACCTCGAAATTGTGACCGTATCGAATAGATCGGCAATCCCTAAGCCACGCAGCACGGAAAACAACCGCGAGTCGAAGTTCGAAATGATGCCCAGCTCGAATCCCTGTCCCTTCAGAGTCTTGAGCACATCAACCGTCTCGGGGAAGAGCCGCCAGGACTCCGGTTGCTCAAACCGCGCGAACACCTCTTCAAAAAACTCGTCGAAGGCCTCGAACATGCCCACGCGATAAAACACATTGTGCACGATGTCGAACCACCACAGCCGCTCAGACTGTTTGATCGCGGCCGGTTCCGTCGCGGCAAATACCGGCGGTGGTGCGTCACGGAACGAACGGGCGAACGCAGATTTAATCGCCACCAATGAGTCGGGAGTTTTCCTGAAGCCATGTTGCTCCGCATGCTGCAGGTAAATTTCAGCCACTGACCCGCGAATATGGAACAGGGTATCGGCCGCATCGAAAAAGACGACTTGAATTCGGCTCTGGGTCATGGTGTGTACTCACTCCTCCTGCTCGACCATCCTGACGGCGAGTAGGCCATCCGGCGAGCCGGCCGGATTCTACAGGATGGCCCAGAGCACCGCCAGCGTCCAGTGCATCTCCCGCCGCGTGACAACTGCCTCCTGATCAGACGGCTGATTTCGGCGTTTTCTTTGACAGGGTGCAAGGCCTTTGTTAGCTTCGGCTGAGTTACACACGAGAGGTACCAAGATGGGGTCCACAGTGTTTGTCGTCGACAGCAACCCCGCCGTGCGTCGCATGGTGGAACAGCTCTCCGCTCCAGACGGCTACACCCTCCTGGGCTTTTCGGACGGCCCTTCCGCGCTCGATGCGGCTCGTGTCTCCAGTCCCGCACTGATTCTCGCCGACATTCATCTCGAGAAAATGACATTTTCAGGCTTCTGCAATGCGATCAGCCGGCAAGACCATTTAGCGGAAACGCTCATCGTCTCCCTTGTGGATGCAACTGACCGCTTCGACGAGGACAAATTGCGTTCGCTCGGAGTTCGGGCCGTCCTGAAGAAACCGTTTCAGAGCGAGCAGTTGCTCTGCACCATTAATGGCATTCTCCGCGCCCCTGCAGACAAGCAGAGTAGCGGGAAACCGACCAAAACACGGACGTGGCCCCCGGTCTCCACGGGAACGGGCGATGGAGACGACGAATCGCCGGACGATGCGTCCCTCGATATGGAGAAGGAGCATATCCCCATGTCCCCAGCACCAACCCACGCGACTGCGAAGGCCACCTCATCGCCGACCTCAAGCGGATCGAGCGGGGAGGCCTTGCTGAAAGGGTTGTT
>JACOEF010000706.1 GCA_024998705.1 Nitrospira sp. | reverse complement strand
GTGGGGCGCCCGCCGGTATGACGAAGCCGGCCAGGCTGCCCGGCATTTTCTAGGCCTGTCAGTGTTGGTGTCCTTCGGCCTGGCTCTGCTCGGCCTCTCGGCAAACAGGCTCATCATGGAGCTTCTCGGCGCCCAGCCGGAGGTCATCGCCCTCGCGCTGCCCTATTCAAACCTTATCTTCCTGGTCATCCCCTTCACCGTACTTCTCGCGGTGCTCTCGTCGATTCTCCAGGGAACCGGTGACACCAAGACACCGATGTACGCCATGATCCTGGTCAATGTGCTGCACATCGCCATTGCCTATCCGCTGATCTATGGTCAATGGGGACTTCCCGCATTCGGTATCAAGGGCGCTGCCGTGGCCGTGGGGATTGCAGAGGCAACGGGAGCGGTTTACCTTCTTGCCCGCTGCCGGACCATTCTCAAACCGTCGAACCGACTCAGATGGGACCTGATCCACACTATTTGGCAGGTAGGTGCGCCGGTATCGGGCGAACGGATCGTGCAACAGGCCGGCATTCTGCTCTACACCAAAATCGTGTTGATCTACGGCACCGTCTCCTATGCAGCGCACCAGGTCGGACTCTCGATCGAATCGCTCTCGTTCCTGCCGGGTTATGGCTTTGCCATCGCCGCCGCCACGATGGTCGGACAAAGTATCGGCGCCGGCAAATACACCAGGGCTAAACTCGAAAACTGGGAAGCGAACCGGTTGGCCACCTTCATCATGTCCGCCATGGGCCTCGTCTTTTTCTGTTTTCCCTACGCCCTACTGCGCGCCTTCACCAGCGATGAAGCAGTCGTCGAGCTGGGGACGACTTTCCTGAAGATCGTCGCACTGCTGCAGGTACCGTTGGCCCTGACTATGGTGCTGGCCGGTTCGTTACGCGGCGCGGGGGACACGCGATTCATCATGATTGCCACGATGATCGGGATGTGGGGCGTACGCATTCCCCTCGCTCTTGTAGCAGGTTACTGGCTCACGATGGGGGTCGTCTACGTGTGGCTGGCGATGATCGCAGACTGGACCCTGCGCATGGCGCTCATGCTCTGGCGGTATCGGTCGGAGCGTTGGAAATCAATCCGGGTGCTCCGTTCCTCGACGACGTAGCCCGCTTAACGCTGGCCCTCGGTCGAGCATTCGGGAGGCCTGACAGACGGCCGCGTATCCTTTCCCGATCCAGCCCGCACTTCGATCCGCCCGACGCCTTTCACATTGGCGCACAGATCGCCCAAACCCGGCGTCACC
>JACOEF010000189.1 GCA_024998705.1 Nitrospira sp. | reverse complement strand
CGCGCGTATCGTGGTCGGAGGGGCGGAGTATTACGCGAACATCGACCCGCGTCTCCCGGTCGAGGATCTCAAGATCGGCACGCAAATTCTGGTGAATGAAGCCTATACGGTGATCAAGGCCCTGGGGTACGACCGCAACGGGCCGGTGCTGAAGGTGGCCGAAGTGGTGCCGGACGGACGCATTCGCTTTGAACAGGAGATGGGTCGGCAGGCGTTGATTCTGCAGCGGTCCAGCGATTTGCTGGGGACTGATCTCAAAGCAGGCGATGAAGTTCGTATCGAGCCGACACATCGGATCGCCATCGAAAAGTTTGAAAATCGCCAGGCGCGGACACACCTCCTTGATGAAGTGCCCAGCGTGACGTGGGAGCAAATCGGCGGGCAGCACCAGGCCATCGACGCCATTCGGAAAGCCATCGAATATCCGCTGCTCCATGCCGATACGTTTACGAAGTATGAATTTACGCAGCCGAAGGGGTTTCTGCTCTATGGACCGCCGGGCTGCGGCAAAACCTTGATCGGACAGGCCGCCGCCGCCAGTCTGGCCCAGCTCGTCCGGGAGTCGCAGGGGCAGGCTGCCGCGGACGGCACGTCGAAGCACCCGCCGGTGACAAGCGGCGCCTTCCTGCACATCAAGGGACCGGAGATTCTGAACATGTGGCTGGGCGAGTCCGAGCGGATCGTCCGGGACCTCTTCGCCAAGGCGCGCGCCAGACGGAAAGAAGGGGCGCTGCCGTTTATTTTCATCGATGAAGCTGAATCCGTATTGGGGACCAGGCGGTCGATGCGGTCGTTCAATATCAACAATACGTTGGTGCCGATGTTTTGCGCCGAGATGGACGGGATTGAATCGCTGCAGGACGTGGTGATCATTCTGGCCTCCAACCGGCCCGATTTGATCGATCCGGCGGTGCTCCGGCCAGGACGAATCGATCGAAAAATCAAGGTCGCGCGCCCGAATCGGGAGTCGGCGGTGGAGATTCTTGCGGTGTATCTCACGCCGTCGTTGCCGCTCGATGCTGACCTGCTGGAGCGGAACGGGCAGGACCATGCAGCCGCCCGCCGCGCGGTGATCGAACAGGTCGTCGACAGCCTGTTCGCACGGACGGATCAGAATCGCGTGTTGTCGATTCGCCTTCGGAACGGGCAGAACAAGGTGCTGTATCGCGGGGATCTGGTCAGCGGCGCGATTCTCTCCTCAATCGTCCAGCGGGCGAAGGAGAAGGCGATCGAGCGGGTGGTCGCACAGTCCGGAGCGCCTGCCGGCGATGGGATCCGCGCGCAAGATCTGCTCGATGCGGTGCATGAGGAATATCGCGAAGGGGAGATGTTGCCGCCGGACGATGCCGCCGAAGAATGGCTCAAACTCCTGGATCACCATCCCGAACAAGTTGTCGGTGTGTCGTCCTTCCGCCGCGGGCGGCCGACGGAAGAGCGATTGGTCAACCAGATCATCTGAAACGGTCTATGCATCTCTTTGGCATTGAAACGGAATATGGCATTACCCGCGAGGACCTCGAAGCGGTCGATCCCGTCGAGGAATCGATGGAGCTGGTCCGTGCCCATTTACCCGGTAAGTTTGAACGGCGCTGGGACTATCGGGGCGAAGATCCGCATGAGGACGCGCGCGGGTTCCGGGTCTCCGGTCTGCAACAGGACAAGGAGGAGGACGACTTCGCCAAGGTCGATGCGCACCGACCCTTTTCATTTCACGAGATGAAGAGCGATCTGGTCCTGCCGAACGGGGCGCGATTTTACAACGACCACACGCATCCCGAATATTCCACTCCGGAATGTCGCACGCTCAAGGATCTCCTGGCGCATGACCGGGCGGGAGAACGGATCGTGCAGCGGGCGGCGGATCGCCGAAATCAGCAGCTCGGCGGCACGCACGTCCAACTCTATAAGAATAATACCGACTTTCACGGCCACAGTTATGGCTGCCACGACAATTACCTGGTGTCGCGTTCCCTGCCGTTTCCTCAGCTGGTCAGTGGCCTGTTGCCGTTTCTGGTGAGTCGGCAACTGGTGGCGGGAGCCGGGAAGGTCGGGATGGAGGCCCAGGAATCGGGCTTCGTGCCGGGGCCATTTCAACTCTCGCAACGGGCCGACTTCATGGAGGCTGAGTTAGGCGTCGATACGATGCACAACCGGCCTATCCTGAATACGCGTGACGAGCCGCATGCCGATCGGAACAAATACCGGCGCCTGCACCTGATTCTGGGCGATGCGAACATGTGCGAGTACGCGACGGCGCTCAAGGTCGGTACGACCAGGGTGGTGCTGGACCTGCTTCAGCGTGGAGCGGCTCCGAGCCTAGAGTTGGAACAGCCGGTGGCCGCCATCAAGCAACTCTCCAGAGACCCTGAACTGAAGACGACGGTGCGATTAAAGGATGGCCGGACCATATCGGGATTGGCCATTCAGGAGGAATACTGGAACGCGGCGAGTCGGTGCTGTGCGGGTAGTGATCCGGATGCCGATTGGGTGTTGCGGGAATGGCACGAAACTCTCGGCTTGCTTCGCCAGGATCGCGCGCAATTGGTCGGCAAGCTCGACTGGGTGACCAAACAGTGGCTGTTGGAGACGTTCATGCGAGAAGAGCGGCTGGCGTGGGAGGACCCATGGCTCGCCAGTCTGGATTTGGAATATCATAATGTGAACCCCGACCGTGGGCTGTTTCTGGGCCTCGAAGCCGAAGGGAAAACCTGGCGCATGACGAGCGAGCGTGATATCGCACAGGCTCTAGTGGCCGGCCCCTCCGATACCAGGGGCGGGCTTCGCGGATTGTGTGTGAGACGGTTCCCGGAACAGATCACCGGTATGCAATGGGAGCGGGTGCAGTTTGCCGGGGGGCTGCGTGCGCGCACGCTGGAGATGGGTGATCTCTTTGAGCCGGATGCGGTGCAGGCCTGTGCGGCCTTGTTGGAAACTGCGTCGTCTCCAGCCGATGCGCTGGCGGCGTGGACGAGACGAAAGGACGGGTAACCATGCGATATATGTTGATGCCGGAACGTCGTGAGGCACCGGGCGATCCCATGCCGAAACCATCGGGGCCGTCGGAAGAAGGCGGGGGACCTCGCCGCCCTGAAACGGGCTCGCCGGATAAGGATAATCTGCTGAAGCGGATGCGGAAGGTCGATCCGAAGCAAGCAGAGCGCTATCGACAACGCACGGGAGAGTAAGGCGCGTTCGGGTACAGAGTCAGGCGTGAGGGGGTAGTTCATCGATCTGGCGGCCCGACGCTTCACGTTTCACGCTTCACGAGGGGTTTGTGTAATGGGGATGCAAGGGGACTTTTTTCAGCTCTTGAAGGAACAGGGGTATCAGTTCGGAAATCCTGTCGCGGCCGCCGCTGGGATGGACGTTCCGACGGCCACCACCATTTTGGCGTTGAAGTATCGCGACGGCGTGTTGGTCGCGGGCGATCGCCGGGCGACAGCGGGCAATATGGTGATGTACGACCGCACCGACAAGGTGCTGGAGATCGATCGCCACAGCGTGATGGCCATCGCTGGGGTGCCGGCGACGGCCTATGAGATGGTGCGGGTACTGGAGCATTCGTTTAAATACTATCGGCGCACCCAATTGCAGGAGTTGAGTTTCGAAGGGAAACTGCGCGCAGTCTCCAAGTTGCTCAAGGAGAACGTCCCGGCGGCATTGGCGGGGACCGGTGCCGTGGTTCCGGTGTTCGCGGGGTACGACCGCGAGCAGGAGTCGGCGAAGATTTATTTCTACGATATTTTGGGGGCTGAATTTGAGGCCGTCGAGTATGCTGTGTCCGGTTCGGGCTCGCCGACGATTCGCGGCATCTTGCACTATGTGAATACCTGGGGGCCGCAACCGTTGGCGACGCTTCCTGAAGAGCAGGCCACAGTTCAGGCGCTTCGGTTGCTCTCCAGTGCGGCGGAATTCGATTCGGCCACCGGCGGGGTAAATCGGGAGCTGAATCTCTATCCGGTGGTGAAACTCATTAAGGCCGCCGGTGTGCAGACCATCCCGGATGCCGTTTTGAAACGATTGTATGAGCGCGAAGTGGTGCGCGAACGCTAACAGATAGACGGCTGGTTATTGATCTCAATGGTGAAGGTGGCACGTTATGTATGAAGAACCCTATCGGTGGATCGAAGCGGTCGGCAACCGACGCCAGTATCTCGACGAACAGTTCACAAAGGGCTCACCCGTCGTTGCGCTGGCTTACGCCGACGGGATACTGATGTTGACCGTCAGCCGCGGAACGCCCAAGCTCTACGAGATTTACGATCGTATTGCGCTGGGTGGAATGGGACACCCGGCGGATTTGGAAAAGTTGCGCTTCTCTCTCCTGGAGATGGCCCATGTCGAGGGGTTTAATCGATCGCCGTCCGATGTCACGGGCGCCAGGCTGATGAAGTATGGGTTGGCGCCAGTCATCAAGCAGGCCTTTGAAGAAATTTACAAAGCGCCCTTCATCGCCAAGATTCTGCTCGCTGAACTGGGTGTGAAGCCGGAGCGCGACTTGTTTCTCTCGATCAACTACGATGGAAATTTCGAGGAGAGCCGTGGCTGGGCGGCCTTAGGCGCGACGTCGTCCGTGCAGGGCCGGATGCGGCGTTATGTTGAATCGCAACCCCCGTTCGCGCAGGCGTCGTTGGCGCAGGCCGTGGAACTCGCCCTGTGCATTTGGGCGGTTGGCTCGCTGGCTCAAACAGCGTCCGAGTCCTCGACTGCGGAGTCTTCCTCCACTCAGGTTTCGGACGACAAGGCGCAAGGCGATGATTCGTGTCTTCCTGACAGGGCGGCGCTGCTGACGCATGTGCGTCATACCGTCGCGGAGAAGTCATTGGAATGTGTGCTGCTGGAGCGTCGCGGGCCTGGCTCGACCAAGTATCGCGCGCTTCGTCCGGATGAGTTGGGCGGGCTGTTGCCGCCGGCTGTCAGCTCACCGGCCGTGACCTAACATGCTGAATCGGATCTTCGGCCTCGAAACGGAATATGGCCTGCTGGTGAATCAGGATCGGCCCGACCATTCGCCGTCCTGGGTGGCTCAGCGTATTCGCGACCATATTTTTCATGTCGAGCGGCGAGGAGTCCTCGATCTTCACCATCGTGGTCATGACGAACCGCCGGGCAACGGCGGGTTTCTGACCAATGCAGGCCGTATCTATATCGACATGGGCCATCTGGAATATGCCTCTCCGGAGTGTATGACCCTGGCGGACCTGGTGGCCTCGGATCGTGCAGGAGATCGGATTATTCAAGATGCGGTGCGGGCGCTGGGGCTGGAAGAGACAGTCTCGCTCATCAAGAACAACATCGATCACGAGACCGATGCGACGTTCGGTTCGCATGAAAACTATCTCGTTACGCGGCAGTTTCCTTTTTCCAGGCGCGGCCTCGGCCCGTTGGTGACGTTTTTGGTCACTCGTCAGGTGTTCACCGGGGCCGGACGCATCGGATGCGCGAGCGATCCCAATGAATGGGTGCAAGTCGGAGGGCTGATCCTGCACCGGCCGGGGCTGCGGGATGCGCAGGATCGATCGATCGTGCCGTTCCAGATCTCCCAACGCGCCGATTATATCGTCAACGACTTCTTCGAGTGGGTGCAACACAACCGGGCGATCGTCAATACACGGGACGAGCCGTTGGCCGATCCGAATCAATACCGCCGGATTCATCTCCTGCTCGGAGATTCGAACATGGCCGAGTATGCCACGGCGCTCAAGATGGGAACCACCGGGCTGGTGCTGCAACTGATTGAGGCCGGACAGGCCCCGCGCGGTCTGGGGATCCATGAGCCGGTCGAGGCGTTGCAGGATATCTCTCGTGACCCAGATCGCCGCTGGATCGTCCGTTTGGAGTCCGGACAGTCGATGTCCGCCATCGATATTCAGGAACAGTTTCTGGCCGCGGCCCAACGTCATTGCAAGGGGCAGGATGAAGAGACGGATTGGGTGTTGGCGCAATGGGAGTCCGTGCTGACCGATTTGCGCGGCGGGTATGAACAGCTGGTCGGACGGATCGATTGGGCCTCAAAGCTGTGGCTATTGGAGACCTATCGGGATGCCGAGCAGGCAGCGTGGGATGATCCCATGTTAAAGAGCCTCGATCTCGAGTACCACAATCTGCATTCTGAGCGAGGACTCTGTTACGGTCTTGAGCAGGAGGGGCGAGGGCCGCGCCTGACGACCGATAAGATCGTGCAGCTCGCGCAGGACCATCCGCCGCGCAACACTCGGGCGTTCGGGCGAGGGGAGTTGGTCAGGCATCTGCTGGAGAGTGGAACGGCGGGAATTGTGTCGGATGCCCCGCTCGACCTCGAGGAACAGATGGCCTGCGAGTACATCATCAATTGGTCGAATTTTAAACTGCGTGGAACCGCACCGTTTTTTATGGCCGATCCGTTCAAGACATACGCGCAGGATGCGCGTCATCACCTCGCCGCTCGATAGTCTCCCACCTATCGTTTCAATCCCATCCGTTCCAGCGCGCCCTTCGACACATCGAATGCGAAGCGCAATTGGACTGCCTCATACTTCTGGACTAGGCCGGTCTGGTCCAGTGGCCGGTCTTCTTCGCCGCAAAAAGCCAATTCCCTGTCCTTCCAGCAGACGGCAATACTAACGATCCAATCGAGCTCAGAGGAATTCAGGGTGTTGCTCGCTTCACGGTCGGTGAAGAGGTTCATGTCTCCGTACAGGACGACCTCGTTTGTGTAGAGATCCGGATCGGCATGGGCGACATACGAGGGGCGCAGGCGTCCGTACCCTTTTCAACGAGCTGCGATATCGGCTACTGAGGTAGATCAACATCACCCGTCATCGGTGAGCCGATGCGCTACGAGGCGGGCACATTGTGGGGCGTGAAAATACTTAGTGGTCGCGGGTGTGATATGGCAATGACGCTCTCAGGGGATATGCCGCAGCCCCTCGCCAGAGGCCGTGAAACAGCGTCATGATCATGACATTCGTCATCGTTTTGACTTGCTGTCTCGCCTTCCATGCCATGCAGCCCCGGCAAACCGTATCGTTCTGTCCCGTAGCTATCATCTAAGTTAATTTTTGTAGGTGCCTGCACTATTTTTCTGTGGATGAGTTGACAATTATGTCTAATTCCCTAGAATAAGCTTCGAACATCGGATTGTTATGACAGTCGCTGTGTGCCAACTCTGAGGCCTTGCGTGTCGTTAATCCTGCCCTGGTTCGATCAGCCGACATCCTCCCGCGTCTTTGGAATCGTTCGTGCGCTTGCAAGAGTCCAGCCTCGCTCGGAGCGAGCTCTGTGAGCGGGCGACGACGTCCACGCGTTATTCAATCCAATGCTGTGCCACGCGCAGCACTCAATACGGCGGGAGGGAATGTATGTTGAAGCACATCGCTGCGCGCAATGAGAGTCTGTCTGTGATCGGGTTGCTTGGTCAGGAGAGCCACCGGCAATCTTCGGCACCGGATCGGAAGAAAACCAGCGATGCGTGGTCCCTGTCCGTTGCGGAGCGGCGGGCTACCCGGCGCCTCGATACTCGCCTGTCGACACTCCTTCACTTTCAGGATCATACGTGGAAAGGTCAGACGAAAAGCCTCAGTTTAGGGGGGCTGTCGATGGACTTTGTCGGGGATATCCCTGCCATGCTGAATCAGCAGATTTTGCTGAGTTTGACTCCCGGAGCGACGCGGCCAGAAAGTGTGGGGATTGTGTGCGGGGTCCGCGTATCCGAAAGCGTCCTTGGTTCAGGCCACACGACACAAGGGGTGACACTCGCCGTTCAGTTTGTGCGGTTGAGCGTCGGGGATGAACGGGTGGTAGCCATGTGGATGAACGAGGGCCGCGCACGGTCGAAGGGGCTGCATCTCGTCGCCGCATTGGTCGCCCAAGAGAATGAAGAGGCCCTGATTGATATCGAGTCCAGGCAGCCGGTCGTTACTCAGGCCGTGCGCGCGCACGGTACCTCGTCACCGAATCGGCCGTATCGGGAGCGGCGAGGTCAGCAGCGGATTACGGTCGGGTTAAGCACCCAAATCAGTCTGAAGAATGTGGCAGGCCATCGGCTCGTGTCCGGCGCAATGACGACGGACTTGACGCCCAACGGAGCCTGCGTGCGTTTGGCGGCCGAGGAAGATTTGCTGGGTTCGGAATTAGAACTGCAGTGGGTACCGCCAAGTGCGTTTCAGGGAACACCAGCGGTCTCCCTGCCGTCGTCCGTCTGTTCTGTGGTGGGGGAAGTCATGTGGACCAGGCCGTGGGAAGCCGGCGCTCGCTTGGGTTCTCAGGAGGTGGGTGGGCGGACCGTGTTGGCCGGTGTGCGATTTCTCCCGGTGGCGAACGAGGCAGAGGACATCATTGAGCATCTACTTGAGCAGCGACAGGGTGAGGGCGTTGATGCCAGGACGGAAGGGCCTTCCGTCATCAGTGAGTTCTCCGAGTGTGTCCGTCCGTCCGGCCTCCGTATCGCGCTCTGCCATGATCGGCCTCGAACCGATCTGTCGGACAACGCTCCGATTGTGGTGCTGGCTCCCGGGTATGGGGAGAGCAAACGCGACTATGTGCCGTTGGCCTACTACCTCGCCGGCAATGGGTTTCATGTCATTCGCTTCGACAATGTGAATCATGTCGGAGAAAGCGATGGATCGGTGACACAATTTCGCCTGGAGGACATGGAGACTGATCTAGAGACCGTGCTGGATTATGTGGCGGCTTAATGGCCGGGTCGATCCATCGGTCTGGTGGCAACAGCCTGGCCGGCCGTGTCGCCCTCAAGGTCGCGGGGCGAGTCCCGCACCTGGGGCTGCTGGCGTTGATCAATGGAATCATGGATGTTCAGCATACGTTACAGGCCGTGCATCAAGAGGATCTGATCGGCGAACATCTGGCTGGTGTGCGCAAAGGCGTGGTCAACATTCTTGGCTTGACCATCGATGCGGATCGCTGGCTGGAGCATGCTGTTCAGGGAGGCTACGCCGATCTGAGCACCACCCGGCAGGATGCCGAACGCCTCCGTGCACCCGTCGTGCTGTTTCATGCCGAGCAGGATGCGTGGGTCGATCCGGCCTCAATCGAGTCGGTCGGCTCAGCGATGGGCTCGAATCTGCGTCATTCCTATGTGGTGCCGGGCGCCTTGCATCGACTTCAGGAGAGCCCCCGGAAGGCTCGCACGGTCTATCGTCAAATCGCCCAGTGTTGCCAGCAGGAGTTGTGGCCGACACGAGCCACGGAACGGATGCTTGAACCGTCACATCGAGAAATCGGCGTGCAGAACCGCGCGGAACGTGAACGCAGCAAGAAGCGTCGGCCGATGGGCAAATCGGACCATGTGGCGTTCTGGCAGGAGTACTTGCATAATTTCCAAACGATCCCGAACGTGGCCGATTTTTGGCGGCTTATGGATCATGTCTATCGCCTGATGGGCGACTGCCATCACGGTGAGCGGATTCTGGATGCCGGGTGCGGCAACGGTAACCTCGGGGTGTTCTTGCAGCTCAATCAAGCGTTTCGGCAGCGCTATGCCCGGCGCGGGGACTTTCGCTCGCCTGACTATGTCGGTATCGATTTCGTGCCGGCGGCGTTGGCTCAGGCCATGACCAACTTCGAGCAGGTTGGGACGGCGTTGCGGGGGCAATTTTATGAGGGGCTACGAGCCTATGTGCCGATGTCGATGCGAGTCTGCCGGGCCGATCTGGAATCCCCATTGCCGTTTCCCGATCATTCGTTCGACCGAGTCGTGTGCAATCTTGTGATCGGATACGTGCGTGATCCGCTCTTCACGCTGCGGGAGTATCTGCGCGTGTTGGCGCCCAATGGACGGTTGGTGGTTTCCAACCTGAAGCCGTATGCGGATCTCTCGGCGATTTATCGCAGCTTCGTCGAAACGGCGCAGTCGCCGGACCAAGTGGAAGAAGGCCGTCGCCTCCTGGACAATTCTGGTAGAATCAAGGCGCGGGAGGGCGAAGGCATTTTTCATTTCCACTACCAGGCTGAACTGGAAAGTTTGTTGCGCGCGGCAGGCGTCAGTCATCCGCGCGTGTATCCCACATTCGGCAACCAAGCCCTCATTGCCGTAGCCGACAAGGGCCTGGCGAATCTCACGGTGGCTGCATAATGGTACGACCTCGACTCTCCCAGAGTACCTAACATGAAAGTGCTCGCGTTCAGCGCGTTAGTGAATGCGTTGGCGGCGACTGGGCTCGGAATGTTTGTCTACTTCCGGGATCCCGCCGCTCCTCGCAATCGCATCTACGGGCTGTACTGTCTGAGCATCGCCTTCTGGAGCATTTTTTACTGCGGGTGGCAACTCACTGATTCTCGAGAGCTTGCGCTGAGCCTTCTGCGGTTGGTTATGGCTGGCGCGGCCCTTATTCCGATCCTGTATTTT
>JACOEF010000285.1 GCA_024998705.1 Nitrospira sp. | reverse complement strand
TCTTTGGCCACTGCCTTAGCCTCATGCACAATGCGCGTCGGCGTCATCACGTTGGCGGGGTGATTACACAGGTCGCGCACCAGAACGGTCGCTTCAGCCGTCGCCACGCCGCGCCGGATGCCTTCAGTGATCTGTGGAAGCAGGGCCGCTTGCGACGTGTAGATCGTCAAACGCTCGACGTCGATCGGCTTGGTACCGTTGGTGCTACGATAGGCGGTGAATTGGTAATTGCCGAGAATGGCGCCCTCCGCCAGGGCCTGCGCCACATCCTGAACAGGAATCTCCTCCAAGAGCGCGGCCGGCATCACCACGGCGAATGACGTCACTTTGGCTTGGCGAACACGTTTTACGGCGGAACCCAAGGCCTGGCGGAACGCATCCACACGCAGATCTTTTTCCTTCCCCAAACCAGCCAACAACAGGCGCTTTGCTTTGGCCTTCCCCTGGGTATGGACCAGCAACCCCTCGCCGGACTTCCCTTCGAATTCTCCGCGCCGAATCAAGGCGGCAAGCTGTCCCCCGAGGTGAGCATCGATGGCGGCAGCCTCTGGCGCGAGATCGGAACTCCCCTCGCAATGAAGCAACACCAGCAACTCCACCGCCTCGTTCTCCGCCCGTCCAACCTGTGCTTGAACTTGAATCTTCTTCATCCATCCTCCCCTGGTTCTTGCCGTTCAGCGCCCATGATTCGCTCTTCAGAGACCGCCCCAGACCCAAGAATCACAACCTCATCAAACGCCACGCATATCCGGCGCCCAAATGTATTTGTGCATTTGAAGCTGGAACCGCACCGGCAGTTTATCGGCCAGTACCCATTCCGCCAAATGCCGAGCCTCTACTTCACCAAACACCGGACTCATGAGCACCGTGCATCGCGCCAAAAGATCGTGACGACGCACCACTTCTCGCGCCCATTCATAGTCCGCCCGATCCTTGATCACAAATTTCGCTTCATCCTGAGGAGTAAGCCGGTCGAGATTGGGCCAATGCACGCGATCCGTCATCCCACTGCCGGGACATCTCACGTCAAGAATCACATGCACGCGATGGTCTACCCTGGTGGTGTCGATGGCCCCGCTGGTTTCCAGCAACACCTCGAACCCCTCGTCACACAGACGAGTCAGCAAGGGCAACGACTCCGCCTGACTCAACGGTTCTCCTCCGGTCACTTCCACAAGCTCACACTTGAAGGCGCGGACCTGATCAACAATGTCGTGTATCGCCATATCCTGGCCGCCGTAGAAGGCGTAGGCCGTGTCGCACCAGGTGCACCGTAGCGGACAACCGGTCAACCGGACGAACACGCAGGGACGGCCGGCATAGGTAGACTCGCCCTGGATGCTGTGGAAAATTTCGGTAACCTTGACCATCGTCGATTGATTCAGCGGCTCAGCGCCGCACTGAGGGATGAACCGGGGAACTTATTTCCATGTCGTCACAGGCCATCCATTGCGACGCGCAATGCGATCCATTCCGCGAATCGGATTCACGACCAACGGGTGCCCCACCATGTGAAGCAACTCCACATCGCCGGGACTATCGCCATAGGCGAACGACTGCGCGAGATCAATCCGAAATGCCTGTGGCAGCTGGGTGATCAACTCACGCTTCCCGGGCCCATAGGGGAGCGGGACACAGACCTCTCCGGTAAATCGATGTTGTTGCCGCTCCAGTTTCGCGGCCAGCAAGGTGGGCACTTCCAGCAGGGCAGCCAGTGGCGCAACGAGGAAATCCAAGGATCCGGTCACCAGCACGAGATGGTGCCCCGCCCGTCGATGTTCGTCCATGCGAGCAAGCCCTTGCGCGGACAGACGAGGAAACAGTTCGGCGCGACAGAACTCCTCAGCCAATGACTCAACATCAGCCGCAGTCTTCCCGGACAGATAGAGTTTGCGTTCCCGCAGAGGATGTAACGACAGCGGAGGCGCGTTGCGAAGCACCCAATCGACACTATCTCGCAGCTCGCGCCATCCGACGAGACCCCGCTTCCAGAGGAAACGAAAAAACCGGACTTCGCTCGCCTGCCCTGGAAGCAAGGTATTGTCGACATCAAACAGCGCAGCAATGTCCGTTTGCCGGCTGGTACCCGAAATATGTGGCACAGAGAGAGGCATCATCTCAATTATCGACCCATTGCTCGCTGTGATGAGGAAGGATCTCCGACGTGTCCGCCCAGCACGCGTGAATTCTACTGGACAACTAGTTGATTGACAAGCATTTTGGACCACTTCTATAATGCGCTTCCTCTGAGGCCTGGCGCCTGCGTAGCGAGAATGTGTGTTACACCACCATCGAGCTTGTGTGCGCACCTCGCTTCATGTTCTGTCGGAGAGACTCTCGGTTGCCGAAGTGGTGGAATGGCAGACACGCACGTTTGAGGGGCGTGTGGCGCAAGCCGTGCGGGTTCAAGTCCCGCCTTCGGCACCAACCTCAGCTTTCGTTCGATGCCGCTGACGACACATCAGCGGCGCACCCCACAGGCAGCACGTGCCACTCGACTCCTGCGTGCTTCCGATCCATCGTGCCTCCGGCCCCTCGATGCTTCATGCAAATGCATTCCCGACGTCGCCCCTGGCGCACGCACCGGTCCGGATCAATGGCCGTACCAGACGACGTGGATACCGATAAACGGCCCTATTCCACTAGGGCCCAATTACATTTGTAATTATCAATCATCTCTAACCGCCTGCTCCGGCTTGGTGCTATGATGGGCCGCGTGCAGGCCGATTCACTGGGACTGAGATGTGCATGCAACACTCAATGCCATCAGGACGTTCCGCCTCGGAGCAGTCGCCCAAACTGATCGCACCCGCGCATTAGGAAGGACCGTCCAGTGCGAATGCAGCTGGCTCGAAGTGGATGAAGGAGAACCCTGTGACTGCGCGAGACGTAACAACAACTCTCCCGCCGTCGGGAGATGTCAGCACCGTTGAGGCCTTTGTCCGCACCCTGTCCGGTCAAGCGTCCATCGGCATCTTTCTCTCGGACCCTGACGGACGGACGCTCTACTTGAACGACCGGCTGCGCCGCATCGCCGGCCTCCCCATTGCACCGACACCGGGCGACTGTTGGCGCCACGCACTGGCCCCTGAAGACCGCGACCTCATCTGCGCCGAATGGTCCGGCGCCACGCACTCTGACCGCAGCTTTTCACGTGAATTTCGCTTCCGTCGCCCGGACGGCTCGATGCGCTGGGTCATGGCGGAGGCCTTTCCATTACGCACCGCCGGAGAACCCTCCGGGGGATATGTGGGCATCGTCCGTGACATCACCCCGAGACAACTGGCACTGGACGCCCTGCACAGCGCGGAGGAGCGGTACCGAACGCTGGCGCTTCAGTCGCCCCATGCGATCTTCGTTCATGCCGACGACACACTCCTGTTCATCAATGAAGCCGGCACCAGACTCTTCGGACTCGCAACCGCCCAGGCGATCGAAGGCCACCCACTGTCGGAATTCTTCCCGAAAGAGTTCCTCCAAAATCTCCCCCTGGCGAACGTGGCTACCGGACGCCCCAACAACCGACAGTTTCTACGATCCGATGGACAGGTCATCGATGTCGAATTGATCGCCGCCCCAGTGGTATTCGACGGACAGCCGGCCATTCAGGTACTCGTCACCGATATCACCGCACAAAACCAAATCGTCGAGCAGCTACATCGGGGCAAGAAGCTGGCTACTGCGGCGACGTTGGCCGGTGGCATGGCCCATGAGTTCAACAATTGCCTGACCGCCATCATGGGGTTCTCGGACTTGGCCCTCCCGTCACTCGCGCCGGACAGTCGCGTCCATGGGCATATTCAGCAGGTCATCCTCGCGTCGAAACGGGCTCGTGACCTGGTCACACAAATGCTCATGTTTGGCCGCCAGGCGGATGGCGCAAAACAGCCACTCTCCCTGGATATCCTCCTCAAAGAAACGCTGCGAATCATCAGAGGACAGTTGCCGGACAATATCAGCCTCCGCGAATGGGTCTCTGGCGCCACCAACCTCGTCTCTGCCGACCCAACCCAGATCCATCAACTTTGCCTGGATCTCTTGAGTCGTGCACAACACGCCATGACTCTCAACGGCGGGGTCTTGGAAGTGCGCCTCGAGACAATACGCCTCGACTCCTCGATGACCGGTCACGAGCTCCCGCTCCCCTCAGGCCAATATGTGCGCCTCACGGTCTCAGATACCGGCGACGGCAGCCCCCCTGACAGTCGACCTCAGACCTCAACCCCGCTTTCTATGCGCCTCACTGCGGGGGATCAGGCACGAGCAGGGCTCGCAGAGATACAGCGCATCGTCAGCGAGCATGGAGGAACACTTCGCGCCACCAGCACCGCCGGTCAGGGCACCACAACCGAAGTCTATCTGCCCGTCATGCCCCAGTCGCATTCGGCCTGGGGCACTGAACCGACGCGGGGAAATACATCACCCCTTTCGCAACCGAAGGAATTTCTTGCTGAGCCTGACAAAGAGCGGTAAATTCACCGAGTGACTCAAGAGAGCGTCGAAGCGTCCCCTCAGGGGCCTTCCTTTGGGTACCGCCACCAAATCCCCTGGACGCTTGAACGCCCAAACTCCTGTGAGGAATGTTATGCCTTCGGTTTTGATCGTGGACGATGAAGAAGCGATTCGACGCCTTATTCGCAGCACGCTCGAACAGGCAGGCTTTCATGTCCGCGAAGCGGCCGACGGCAAAGCAGGGCTGTCCCACTATCGCGAATCGCCGGCTGATCTCGTCATCATGGATATTCTGATGCCCGACCAAGATGGCCTTGAGAGTATCTTGACGCTCCGTCGTGAATTTCCCGAGGCCAAGATTATGGCCATCACCGGCGGGAGCGACATGATCGGCATCTTAAACTTCCTCGATGTGGCCCGCATGCTGGGCGCGCGCCGCACGCTCCAGAAACCCTTCGAAATGCAACAACTCCTGGATGCCGTTCAAGCCGAAATCACAAACTGACCCACACCCGCCTCTTCAGCTTCCACATTAGCCGACCTCGCCACTGTCACATTGACTTCCGGCACATCGATCCGCACACTAACGCCCGCTTCCGTTTCCGCTTCATCAAAGAAAGTGGTGGTCATGAAAACATGGTGGACGCCGCACCTACACGCGGTACTGGGCGGCATTGTCGTCGCAATCGGAATCGTCGTCATGTGGGACCAGGTGACGCCCACCTGGGCGCTACTCGCGGCTGCTGTGGCGACAGCCTTTCTCTGGTGGCAGGGACAGAGCATCACGGCGATCTGGGCCTGGACCACCCTGGGGCTCGGCGTCGAAAGCATGGCTTGGCCGATTGTGACCATGATTCGGATGCGGACAGGAGGGAGTCAGCCGAGCGAGGAACAGATGGAAACGATTCTGAACGCAGTGCTCTTCGGGCTCTTCACCTCGGTGTTCTGGATCACCTTCGCGTTTGGACTGTTCAAGCGTCTGCGAGAACAACAGGCCCCACCGGCGCCTCCCCCAGGAAGAGAACCAGCATTGGCACGGAGCAAAAAAACACGGGGGGCGCGGCGTTGAAACCCGCGTCACGCCATGGCGATCGGATCGACGTCGATATCAAAGCGGAGCCCTCCTCGTCGCGAGTCCCGTTCAAGCGCCTCACGCGTCCGCACGACTATTTCTCTGCCTGTCGCAAGAGCGAGGGACTTGATGAGAATCTGCCAACAGTAACGGCCTCGCGCCATGGCATGCGGTGCCGGAGACGGCCCCAAGATTATGATGGCGTTCGCCTCTTCGTCCGAACCGGCGGAGCACTGCGGCGAAGACACCCCATTGCCGACGTTCGTCTCCCGCCTTCCTGCACGCGCGACCTCCGTTCGCAGTAACGCCGCCCAACGACCGGCGGCCTGAGCCACCACCGATTCCAGCGTCCCGGACACATCCAATCTCACCAGTGATGTCAGCGGCGGATACTGCAGCATCTGCCGAAACGCCTGCTCCTGCTGAAGAAACACCGAATCGTCGCCAGTGGCAACCGCCACAATGGCATGGTGATCCGTTAAGCGGGTCTGGATCATCACCACACCTCCGGCATGAGCCGGTCGGGCTAATTCCACGGCATCCACAAGGCTATGGTACATGCGCTCCCCGGAGCGAAAATCCGGCACATGCAGACCGGCATCCGCATCAGGCACCCCGACAAACGCGGCCCGTCCCTGAAGGCCAAACCGGAATAACATCTGCGTACCGATCACGATGTCTAATTCGCCGGCGGCAACCAGCCGACGAAACGCCCGTGCGTCAGCCGGCCGGCGAATCGTTTCGCCATCTACGCGACTCACGCGGGCCTGAGGAAACTTCCGACGCACAGCCTCCTCGATACGTTCCGTGCCGGACCCCACCGGCTCCAGCTTGAGCGAGTGGCATTTCGCGCAATGATCCGGCACAGGCTTCGTTCGCCCGCAGTAATGGCACCGTACATGATTGCTGCGCCGGAAAAATGTCAGCGCGACGCTACAGGCGTCACACTGCGGCATCGCGCCACAATCCCCGCAATGCAAGACGCTCGCGAACCCTTTGCGGTTGAGATACAGAATCGCCAGGGCCTGCTGCCGCATGGCGTCCTGCACACCCTCATAAAACGGTGGCGACAATAGAGTTCCCGCGGGCGTCTCCCTGGAGTACGCTCTCAGATCGATGACCTGTACCCTCGGAGCACTCACCGGACTGCGGTAGACACAGGCCGTCATCTCCCCCTGTCGAACCGCGGCCCAACTCTCAAGCGACGGATGGCTCGAAGCCAGTACCAACAGAGCTCGATCACAGACCGCGCGCTGCCGTGCCACCTCCCGAGCATGGTACCGAGGCGCTTGTTCCTCCTTCAGGGAAGCATCATCCTCTCCTTCCACCCACACCACCCCCAATCGCTCCAAAGGCGCAAACGCCGCCATGCGGGTGCCGATCAGGATCGTGGCTGACGATTCCTGTGCCGATTGCCATACGATCGCGCGCGCCCGCGCCGAAAGGCCACTATGCAAGAGCAGCGATCGTTCTCCCGCGGCCGCCAAGGCTGCGGCCAGTCGTTCGGCATTCTCAACATCGCCTGTGAGAACCAACACGCGTTGTCGGTGACGGAT
>JACOEF010000705.1 GCA_024998705.1 Nitrospira sp. | reverse complement strand
TTGGTGGCATTGGGTGTCAGCTGCACGTGCGGGGAGCTGTGGGGAAGTCGCTCGATCGGGAGGCGAGACGTTGAGGGTGTTCCAGTAGGCGAGGTCAGGTGTGTTTGACAGCCAGATAAGAAAATAAGGATGGCGGCAACCAGCATCTTCATCGGCGTTCCCCGATCATGAGACCACGACGGACTGCGAGGCCGTCACCAGTGAGCAACTGTGTGAGTTGTGCACGCAAGGTACTGGCGACGTCAGTAGTGAGGCCAGCTCGTCCTTCGAGGGTGAATTGTCCAAGGACAAGTCCTGTTTCGATCGAGCTGGCGGTGGCCACAAGTAAGTGTGTGGTTTCGGTCAT
>JACOEF010000466.1 GCA_024998705.1 Nitrospira sp. | reverse complement strand
GAGCAGAAATGAACCGACCATCGCCGGAACCGCCACCAGGTGCGCACGGTCCTTGATCCACTGTTCGCCGATACCGACGATCAGAAAGGCGAACAAGGGGAGAAATGGAATCAACGCATAGAGCATAGTCGGTGCAGCCGGGCTATCGCTTCAACAGGTTCAGGTCGTCGACGTAAATGGATGAATTCGACCGGTGGAGGGCGATGATGATGGCCAGACCCACGGCCACTTCAGCGGCTGCCACGGTCAAGGCGAAGAATACAAACACCTGTCCTGCCACATTGTGAAAGTACTCCGAAAAGGCCACGAAGTTGATGTTCGTGGCATTCAGCATCAACTCCACCGACAGCAGGATCACGATGATGTTGCGCCGGATCAGCACCCCGACCACACCCGTGAGGAACACAAACCCGCTTAGGATCAAATAGTAGGATAACGGGACAGCCATGTGATTACCGATGGTTACTGTACGGGTTCATTGATGTCTTTCTTCGCCAGGATGATCGCCCCGATCATGGCCACCAGGAGAATCAGCGACGCGACCTCGAACGGGAACAAATAGGTCGAGTACAGGGCTTCTCCGATCATTTCCGTGTTGCCTGGTCCTGCGACCGGGTTGGACGCCGCCGGGGCTGCAGCGCCGGTCTGCGACTGGATGAGCAGCAGGATCACCTCGGTACACAGCACGACCCCCAGTAATCCCGCTACGGGAAGCTGGTTGTGATAGCGCTCCTCGGACTTGATGCTCAGTAACATGACCACGAAGAGGTACAGCACCAAGATCGCGCCGGCATACACGACGATTTGTACCGCCGCGAGGAACTCCGCGTGCAGGGTGACGTAGAGTCCCGCCACATGAAAAAACATGATCAGCAGGGACAACGCGCTGTAGACCGGATTTCGCAAGGCGACCACCAGGATGGAGGTGCCGGCGATGACCGCGGCAAAATAAAAGAAGAAAATGTGATCCATGCGTCCGTCGTCTCTTCCGAATCCGATGAAAACCCTGCCCCCTGTTGCCCTTGCGCCCTGCCCGGTAGCAGCCTGTTCCGTCTCGGTCGTCTCGGTGTGGGGGGCCAGCACGGAGGACGAGGCGGGTGGCCTAGTTCTCCTTTTGCGGGAGATGCTTGAAGGTGACGTTGAAAAACGCCACGTTCGGATGCTGCAGCTCGAGGCGTTTTTCCCGGACGGGAAACGAACGGTCGCCGATGGCGAGCAGTTGTTGCTTGTTGAGGTGCAGCTGGCGCTTATCGTACACGGCCCATTCAAACTCGCGTGTCATGCTCAGGGCATCCACGGGACAGGCGTCGACGCAGAGGCCGCAGAAGAGACAGCGCGTCATGTCCATATAATATTCCTTGGAATACCGTTTGGTCGGTTCCCCGGGCACTTCCCCGCTGACGACCCGGATGACCCGTGAAGGACAGGCCGCTTCGCACAGGTCGCAGCCGACACATTTTTCCGTCCCGTCGTCATACCGCAGCAAGGCCAACATGCCTCGATAGTTGTCGGGCAGCAGGCGCTTCTCATGCGGGTATTGCAGGGTGATCGGTTGGTAGTTGAGTAGATGCGTCAGCGTTGCCTTCATGCCCACCAAGAGCTCATAGAAGATCAGCGTCTTCAGCCAATCGCTGAACGACGATTTCCGCTTGGGCTGTGTTGTGACGGCGACGTTCATTTCACTCCGTTACCGCGGAAAGAAATAGGCGGCAATGGCTGTCAGGACGATGTTCCCCAGCGCAATCGGGAGCATCACTTTCCAGCCGAACCGCATGAGTTGGTCGTACCGCAGGCGGGGCAGGGTCGCCCGCAGCCAGAAGAACAGGAACAGGAAGAAGTAGACTTTTGCGGCAAACCAGACGACGTTTTCAATCCAGGCCACACTGTCCAGGCCGAGGTGCCCCAGGATCGTGCCCGGATCGGGCGCGCTCCATCCGCCAAGGAACAGCGCCGCCGCGACGCAGGACACCAGAATCATGTTGGCGTATTCCGCGATGAAGAAGAAGGCGAAGCGCATGCCGCTGTATTCGGTGAAGAAACCCGCCACGAGTTCGCTTTCCGCTTCCGGAAGGTCGAACGGCACCCGGTTCGTTTCAGCGACTGCTGAAATGACGTAGACCACGAAAGCGAAAATCTGCGGGAAGGGCATGGCGATGACGAACCAGTTCCAGAATCCTCCCGCCTGCGCCTCCGTGATCTTCACGAGGCTGAGCGAGCCGGACAGCAGGATGACTCCGACGATCGCCAGGCCGACGCACAATTCGTAGCTGATGACCTGCGCGGCGGAACGGAGTCCGCCGAGGAGGGAATATTTACTGTTCGAGGACCAGCCGCCCAAGATGATTCCGTAGGCGCCGATCGAGGCAAAGGCCAGGATGTAGAGGATGCCGATGTTGATGTCGCTGATCACGAACGGCTTGATCTGCATCCCGAACAGTTCGATAGTTAGGCTCGGGCCGAAGGGAATCACCGCAAATCCGATCATGGCCGGCACCAGGGCCAGAATCGGCGCGAGGGTAAAGAGGAATTTATTGGCTCCCGCCGGGATGATGTCTTCTTTGAAGAAGAGTTTGAGTCCGTCGGCGATCGGTTGCAGCACACCGTAGGGGCCGACTTCCATCGGGCCCATGCGATCCTGCATCCAGCCAAGGACTTTCCGCTCCGCGAGG
>JACOEF010000187.1 GCA_024998705.1 Nitrospira sp. | reverse complement strand
GGCGGAGCGGACGTGGCGCAGGCTGCCGCAGGCTCGGGAGGAGGGCCGTCCGGAGTCTGTCCGCAACCGAGAAAAACGGCGAAGGCGCCGGAAGATTTCCTCTCCAAAGCCAATCCGCTGCCGCACTCGGACGCGACCATTCAGGCGGGCAAAACGCTGTTTCTTCAGACGGCCCAGCCGGTGGCCTGTGCGATGTGTCATGGAGAGAAGGGCAATGGACAGGGCTTCATGGGGGCGGCATTGATCCCCCCGCCGCGAAACTTTACGTGCGGCTCGATGATGAAAGATCTCCCGGACGGACAGCTGTTCTGGATCATCAAGAACGGCTCGCCGGGAACCGGTATGATGTCGTTCGCCGGGTTGCCGGATGAACAGGTGTGGCAGTTGATCGCCTACGTAAGAAGTTTGGCGAAGTAGCGGGCAGCGAGTAGGAATCTCGTGGCGCACCGTCATTGGGCGGTGCGCCACGTGTCATGATGGAGGACGATCGAATGGCGATGTTTATCATTTCAGGGAGTCGGGGCACAGACGATCCGACGATGGCGACCCTTCCCTTCATGGCCGCCAAGACCGCCAAGGAGCAGGGCCACGATGTGGTGTTGTGGTTGTGGAACGAGGCGGTGACTTCAGCGCGCAAAGGGTCGGCGGATCATATCGTGGGCGTGAATTTGACGCCGCTCAAAGATGTGCTGGCAGCCGTCCAAGCCGCTCACATTCCCATTTGGGTCTGCGGTGCCTGTGCCGTCGCCCGGCAGATCGGTCAGGGTGATCTCGTGGCAGGGGCCGTTATTAAAGGTATGCCGGATTACATTAAGGCCGTGGCCGAACGTGACCGGAACGTGGCGTTTTAAGTCGCCGGGAAGGAAATGGGTACTCGCATGGCAGTCGACGGACAATCGGGTGGAAAAACAAAAGGGCGGAAGGAGCGCGCCAATGCAGACGCGATAGCCGCGGTTGCGCAGAACAACGGGCAACTGGAAACTGATGAATTGGAGGTTATTGCAACGGCGGTGCCGCGCGAGGGAGATGGCTATCAGCCCCCCCCCCAAACCATAGGGGAAGTCACATCCGGATTGATCGGAGAGGTGGGGCGCACCTTGACGGAGGAAGATCTCCGACGCGTCAATACGCGAAGGGGCCTCCTCCAGTTGGTCAAGAATAAGAATATCGACCTCGAAGAGGTGCGCAAGACACTGCTGTATGAGCAGGAGCTGCGGCAGCTGCAGGTTGAACTGGTCCGGCTTCAGCGGTGGGTGCAGGCTGATGGCCAACGTATCGCTATTCTTGTCGAGGGACGGGATGCGGCCGGGAAGGGGGGCACGATCCGCCGATTTACCGAGCATCTGAATCCGCGCGCGATGCGTGTGGTAGCGTTGCCGAAGCCGACGGATGATGAGCGTGGCCAGTGGTACTTCCAGCGGTATATCCGGCAATTGCCCAATAAAGGCGAAATCGTGTTTTTCGACCGCAGTTGGTACAACCGCGCGGTCGTCGAACCGGTGATGGGATTTTGCAGCAAGAAAGAGCATCAGCGATTCTTGCAGCAGGTCACGGAATTCGAGCATATGCTCTACGAGGACGGCGTGACGATCATTAAGTTCTGGTTCTCGATTTCTAAAGAGGAGCAGGCCAATCGATTCGAAGCGCGCCGGCAGAATCCGCTCAAGCAGTGGAAGCTCAGTCCCGTCGATGAGAAAGCGCAAGAGATGTGGGATTCCTACACTCGATATAAAGAAGAAATGTTCAGCAAGACGCATACGACCTTCAGCCCCTGGATTATCGTCAAGGCGAACGACAAGCAGGCGGCACGGCTGGAAAGTTTGCGTTATGTGTTGAACCTGTTGCCCTACAGAGGGAAGGAGGAAGCCGCGATCAGGCTGACGCCCGACCCCAATGTGATTACACGTTTCCATCGCAAGATGGTGGAATTGGACTTCTGATGCAGAGGACGTCGAACCGGCTGTGGGCCGCGCTTGCGGTCGTGGTGGTTGTAGAGGCGACGGTCATGCCCATGGGTTCGATCGCCCAGCAACATATGTTCCAGCCCAGGGTGCCGGCCGACAAATTGGCCGAGGCGAGGGCGCTCACGAGTCCATTGCCTGATGCCCCCGCTATCGTCGAAAAAGGCAAGGCCCTCTATCACGGAAAAGGGACGTGCGCCAACTGTCATGGGCCGGAGGGAGCGGGCGATGGCCCGGTGGCGGCGCCATTGAATCCGTCCCCCCGAAATTTTCAACATCATGGATTCTGGCGGCATCGAACGGAGGGCGAGATTTTCTGGGTGATCAAGAACGGATCGCCCGGCACCGGCATGATCGGGTTCGCCGGTCAACTCAGCGACGAGGAAATCTGGGCCTTGATCCAGTATGAACGCACCTTCGCCGATGGATATGGCCACGGTGAAGGGATGGGACCGCGTGGAGGGATGGGACACAGGGGGCGGCGAGAAGGCATGGGCGGCATGGGGCGTGGAGGGATGGGAGGCGGTGGTGGGAGTTGTGAAGGAGAGCAGTGCAATCGGTAATCGGGCTGGATCCTGCATGGAGCCAGTAACGCTGTGACGGAGACGCTCCATCTGGTCTGCCCGCATTGCCGGAGTATCAATCGGGTTCCGACAACTCGCCTGGCGGAGCAGCCCAATTGCGGCCAGTGCCATGCGCCCCTTTTTCCCGGGCATCCAATCGCGTTGACCGCGGCGGATTTTGATCTCCATGCGCAGCGCGCGGAAATTCCTCTGGTGGTGGATTTCTGGGCGCCCTGGTGTGGTCCCTGCCGGATGATGGCCCCGGCCTATGAACAGGCCGCGAAGATGCTGGAACCTCAGGTTCGCTTGGCCAAAGTGAACACGGAGGAAGAGCAGGCGCTGGCCGCGCGGTTTGGCATCGTCAGTATCCCGACGCTGGTGCTTCTGCGTGGCGGGCGTGAACTGGCGCGACAGCCCGGCGCGCTGGGATTTCACGATATTGTGCGTTGGGTCCGCAGCAAGATCTGACAGGCCGCTCTGTCGCTTGAACGGATCGTTCCTGTTCATGCCTCTTCCTTCACGTTATCCGTCGGGCAGCAGCATTGAGAGATCCCCTCACAACTGGTGCGTTTTGCGCCAGTGCCGGGTCCGGACCGGTTCTGGAATTCCCCAATTAAAAGCCTGCTCGGCCGTTACGTCTGGCCGTCTCCCGAAAATACTTGCCAAAGCAGTGACTTGTTCGCGCTATCACCACTGACTCCTGGCACGTCCTCTGCTTTCTAGAAGCAAGGAATCGTCTCGGAGACAGGCCGGGGTCTAAAAAACAGCAGTTGAGAAGGAGAGGTCATCATGGCTGATCAGCATCAGGGGTGCTCGGGGGTGGGCGTGTCGATTGCGTTTCTGAGCGGCGCCGTTATCGGCGCGGTAGCGGCGATTCTCTATACTCCGAAATCCGGAGCGGAGACTCGCACGGCGCTACGAGGTTATGCGCGCCGGACAGAGGACGAAGTGTTGGAAAAGGCCAAAGAGATCCGGGCGGACCTCTCTCAAACGGTCGAGGAAGCCAAGCGGTATTTGAAGGAGGCCGAGGCGACGATTGCCGCAGCGTTAGCGGCGGGGAAGGAAGCGTTCAAGCAAGAGAAGACGGATCGCGCCTGACATGTACGCCGTGCGATTTCATGGGCGCGGCGGGCAGGGCGCCAAGACGGCGAGTCGGATCCTCGGGACGGCGGCGTTCTTGAGCGGATATCAGGCCCAGGATTCCCCGATCTATGGGGCCGAGCGTCGTGGCGCGCCGGTGGCGGCGTTTACGCGGTTCGGGTTGGAGCCGATCCGCGAACGCGGCGCCATCGTTCATCCCGACCTCGTGGTGGTGGCCGATGCGTCGCTGCTGGAGGATCCTTCGGTCCGTGTGTCGGACGGCATGACCGACCGGACGATCCTGTTCGTCAATTCGCCGCTACCCGCCGAGGAGATTCGCGCTCGGAGCAGACTGACCGGTCGTATTACGACGTTCGGCGTGACAGAGATTGCCTTGGAGCACTTCGGCCGGCGAGACGCGATCAGTGCGTTGCTCGGCGCCGTGGCGGCTCGATTGGCCGGGCTGCGGCAGGAGCCGCTCCGGCAGGCCATTGCGCGGGAGTTGGAAAATCTCGGGTTGGCTCCGCCGGTCATCGCACACAATCAGACTGTGGCGCTGCATTGTTATGAGTCGGTGCAGATGGTGGAGTGCGAGTCCGTTACAGCGCCGGCTCATGCCGTGACGACCTTTCACGCGCCGGTCTACGAATCACCCAGCAGGGGCACGGCCAGGATCAATGCGAGCGGGAATTCCGTGCTGCGCGAAACGGGCGGGTGGCGGACGTTCAGGCCCGTGCTGGTGGCCGACAAGTGCAACGGGTGCTGGCTCTGTTTCGTCTATTGCCCCGACGGCGTGATTTCGATGAACAAGGATGACCGGCCGGTGGTCGATTACGATCACTGCAAGGGCTGTCAGATATGTGTGCACGAGTGTCCGACGCATGCCCTCGTCGCGGAACGGGAGCAAGAAGGTGGGGTGGCATGGACAGCCAGATGATGACCGGCAATCTTGCCGCGGCCTGGGGGGCGAGGCTGGCCGACGTGGATTACATACCGGCGTTTCCCATTACGCCGCAAACGGAAATTGTGGAAGCGCTGGCCACATGGTGTGAGAGCGGTGTACTGGCGGCGCGGTTCGTAACGATGGACTCGGAACATT
>JACOEF010000704.1 GCA_024998705.1 Nitrospira sp. | reverse complement strand
TGCCGATCGGCTCAATACCGCGGCAGGCTTCCTGACGCGTGATGGCAACAAGGTTCCCAATGTGCCGACCGATGTGTTGAATACCAAGGTGGCATACGATCATGCGGGGACCGGATGGGGCGGTTGGGTCGAAGGCAGCTACTACAATAGCTACTTCTTGAACAACAGCAACACGTTCGGCATCCCCTCTTATGTGATCGCGAATGTGAACGTACACAAGAATCTCGACCTCAAGAACTCCTGGTTCCGGTTCGCGAAATTCTATATCGAGCTCGACAACATCGCGGATAAGAAATACGCCGCATCCGGCCAGGTGGTCGGTGGCGAAACCGCCGGAGCCGCTGCTGGGCAACAGGCGTTCTTCGCCGGTTATGGCCGGGCGATCTACGGTGGGGTCACGTTCGGACTATTCTAACTCTGTGCGCGAGTGGTGCCCGGATGGGTGCTGCTCGCGCACGTAACAAGGAGATTGCCATGAATAAGCAACTCTTGCAAGTCGGTGAAGCGGCGGATGTGTTGGCGGTGAGCCGCTGGACCATTTATCGGTGGGTGGAGGAAGGGCGGTTGGAGGGCACCAAGATCGGACGCGGCAGCCTCAGGGTGTTCCGTACGTCGCTGGACCGACTGGTGCAAACCAACAAGACGCAGGACATGAATCTGACCGTCTGATGCCTGTAGCGGAAAGACGGCGATCGGCCGGCGAGAAGACGGGTACGGTGTTGTGTGTACGGGTGGGAGGACTGAGCCGACACCTCGTTTACGGAAGTGAGAACGCTGCGACGGCTCCAGCGCTTCGACAATCGCACGCTGCTCAAGATGTGGTGTGAAGACACACAGGCGGCGATTTTTCCCAACCGTCGGATCGGACGATTTGAGGAAGGGTATGAGGCCAGCTTTGTTGCCTTGGCCGGCAACCCCATCGAGGGTTTTTCGCAGGTGCAGGCTATTCGCCGGAGATTGAAGCAGGGAGTCTTAGTGGACGATCAAACGGTCCAGAACGCTGCCTCGTCAGCAGCGGATCATCGAGGTCAGTCGTACGCGATGCTCCAACCGGTATCGCGTCATTATTCATCGTCATCTCTGGTCTGGGCAGATCGGAAAAGAAGGAATGAAGGGGAGTGATTGTTGGGATTGGGTGAGAATCGGCTGCCTGGCAGCCTTGGTATTGGGAGGCCTGCAGCCGAGTACGGTCCTGGCTGCTGAAGGAACGCCGGATCAGGAGGCGCCGGTCGTCGTGGTCGATGCAGTAGAGGTGAGCGGAAAACGAATCGAAAACGTCGAGGATGTGAAGCAGGAACTTGCCCGCCGGCCGGGCAGCAATATCCTGATCGAGGAAAAGCAGAT
>JACOEF010000182.1 GCA_024998705.1 Nitrospira sp. | reverse complement strand
GAAGAGATTCTGAACGATCGCTCGTTGAATCTGGAAAAATTTCAAGGAGTCGAGGAAGCGACGCTGGATTTGTATACGGCTGTGAAGAATGCCTACATTCAGAAACGGCGGAACCAGATTCGCGAGTAAGGCGTTACGTGATCACCTTCAGCTCACGGCCCACTTTGGCGAACGCGACAACCGCTCGTTCGAGTTGCTCGTGGGTATGGGCGGCGGACAGTTGCAGACGAATGCGAGCCTGCCCTTTCGGGACCACCGGATAACTGAATCCCACGACATAGATCCCTTCCTGCAATAGACGGTCGGCCATCCGTGTTGCGACCGCCGCCTCCCCCAGCATGACTGGAATGATGGGATGGATTCCGGGCACGAGGGTGAAGCCAAGCGCCGTCAGTTGCCCTCGAAGCCAGCGGGCGTGCTCCATCAAGGTGTGGCGCAGGCTGTTGCCTTGCGCGACCAGCTCAATGGCTTTTAAGGCGGCCGCGGCAATGACCGGTGGCAGACTATTCGAGAAGAGGTAGGGCCGGGAACGTTGTCGTAACAGCTCAATGAGTTCTTTCCGGCCGGTGGTAAACCCACCGGTTGCGCCGCCCAGCGCCTTCCCGAGGGTGCTGGTGATCAGATCAACCCGGCCGGCGACTCCGAACTGGTCCGGGGTGCCGCGCCCGCCTGTTCCCAATACTCCGGTGGCATGACTGTCATCCACGACCACCGCCGCATCATACCGATCGGCCAGCTCAACAATGCGGTCGAGTTGTGCCAGATCGCCGTCCATCGAAAACACCCCGTCGGTCACGATCATGCGCACGCGGCTCGCGGCCGATTCAGTCAGCCGTGCTTCTAACTCAGCCATGTCGGCGTGAGTATAGCGCAGGCGGACGGCTTTGCAGAGACGAATGCCGTCGATCAGGCTGGCGTGGTTCAAGGCATCGCTGATGATCGTGTCCCGCTCGTCGAGTAGGCTCTCGAACAGTCCGCCGTTGGCGTCGAAGCAGGAGCTATAGAGGATGGTGTCGGCAGTGCCGAAGAAGGTGCTGATCGCCTGCTCAAGGGTTGTGTGCAGCTGCTGCGTGCCGCAAATGAATCGGACGGAAGCCATCCCATACCCGAACGTGTTGAGACCGTCGGCCGCTGCCTGTCTCACAGCGGGATGATTCGCCAACCCGAGGTAGTTGTTCGCGCAGAGATTGATGACGTCCCCCTGGGCCACACGAATCTCGGTGCTCTGGGGGCTCAGGATCTGTCGTTCGGTTTTGTAGAGACCGGCTGCACGGATGTCCGCCAGCTGTTGTTCGACGGCTTTCTGAAGCGATGTGTACGCCATGATGTGCGTGCGTCGTGAATTGTCAGACGTAACGTGTCCGGGCGGCCGACTGAGAAGATGCCTCAGCCCGGACCGTTCAAGGAAACAGGACTACTTTGCCGCATTGGCCGGATTTGATCAATTCAAATCCTTGGGCGAAGTCCTTGAGCGGGAAGGTATGGGTGAGGACCGGGCGGATATTGAGGCCGGCTTTGAAGAGGCCGGCCAGGCGATACCACGTGCTGAACAGGCGACGACCAGTGATCCCATGGACACGGATACCTTTGAAGATGACCTCGTTGGCGAGGTCGCAGGTGACGGGGCCGGTGGGAATGCCGAACAGCGTCACGCGTCCGCCGTTTTTCACCGAGCGGAAGGCATGGTGCAAGGCCGTGGGGTGTCCGGACATTTCCAACGACGCATCGACGCCTTCTCCGTTCGTGATGTCGAGAATTGCGGCGGCGATGGCTTCCGGGCCGTCGGCCTTCGCATTGAAGACGTGATCGACGCCTACGTGTTTGGCCAAGTCCAGGCGGTAATCACTGACGTCGGTGGCGAGAATGGTAGCCGCGCCTGCGGTGCGGGCGACGGCCGCCGCAAACAGGCCGGTCGGGCCGCAGCCGGTGATGAGGACGGTGTGACCGGTCAAGTCCTCCACCAGGGCCGCATCGACGGCATTCCCTAACGGTTCCTGCAGGCAAGCCAGCTCGGGCGGAATGTCCGGAGACGTTTTCCACAGCACGGTTTCGGGAAGCACGACGTAGTCGGCAAACGACCCGTCCAGATCGACGCCGAGAATCCGGTAGTGCTTGCACACGTGGGCCTGGCCGGTGCGGCATTGAAAGCAGGCGCCGCAGGTCAAGTGCGATTCGGCCGCGACGTAATCGCCGACGCGCACGAGTGTGACATCCGTCCCGACGGCCACCACTTCGCCGCACATTTCATGTCCGATCGTCCTGGGAGGATGGATGCGGCTGTGAGCCCAGGCATCCCAATTATAGATATGGGCATCGGTTCCGCACAGGGACGTGGCTTTCACGCGGATGACGGCATCTGACGGGCCTGGTGCGGGATCGGGGCGATCGGTATAGGTCAGGCCCGGTTGAGCCGCGGTCTTCACGAGTGCGCGCATGGGCTCATTATAACAAGACCGTGGGAAATGCCTAGCAAGCCGTTGAAACAGTCCGCCAGCGACGTTCTCACAAGACACTGCCGCCTCACCATCTCGGCGGCGTTCACAAGCGTGACGGGCTTTATTCAGCGCGTCGTGAACCCCAGTGGCTCACCGTACGACACCTGAACGATTCGCCGCTTCGCTTGCTGCGGCCTTGCTGGATGGCCTGTTTGAACCGCTTGCGAGTGACGTGTATGGAACATGTGTCCAGTCGGTTCGGACCAGCACAGTGCTGCCGACTTCTTGGCACCCTCTGTCTAGCTGAAGCGAGAACTTGCCCGACGGGGTTCGTTTCTGCGGTGTCTCGCCTGAATGTGAGGGGGCGGTTCGTCCGAATCGTCGTGGCAAAATACGGGTTGAACTGGGTAGGGCTCCTGGGTAGGATGCGATGATGCGATATACGTTCGGTAAGGTACTGGGACCGGCGATCGGCGGATGCGGGCTTGCGCTCAGTCTCCTGATTGGTGCTGTTCCGGTCGTAGCCGGTGCCTCTCCCGCCTCGACGCCGGCGGCCGCGAAGCGGTGGGCGCAATTCGAACTCGTCAGCACGGAGCCGGATGGGTCGGTACAGGTGGGCAAGGACGTGGTGCTTGGCATCACCCTTGGCGGGGTGACTGCAGGGACCGAGTCCGTCATGGCGATCATCGAGTCCTCCGGCTTTCAGAGTCAGACCGTGTCGTTGAGCGAGGATGACACTCCCGCGGTCTTTCAGGGGACGGCGATTTTGGAGCCGAATTCCATATTGAAGAGCCGGACCACCGTCCATCCGAAGGCCGTGCGAATTCGAGTGTCGTTCGCGAGGGCAAAAGTCACGGGACTCGAAGAGTTTCTCAAACGTGATGGGTATGTCACGCTCGGCGACCCGCCGGTTGAAGAAGACGACGCCGAGGTGCTTCCCGGGCCGCCCGCTGAGAGCCCGGAAGCCGATGCTGCGGCGGTGCAAAAAGTGACCGAGCAGGTGATGACCGTGAATGCGACCATTGCCGAAGAAGATCTCTTGCCCTTGCCGCCTCCCGGAGAATCCAAAGCCTATTGGAAACAAGTGAGTGATTTGATCAGCCGGAATTGGAGCCGGCAGATCCGCTCAATCCGGCGAGCTCCCAGCAGCGAGACCGTGCGTGTACAGTTCAAGATGTACGCAAGCGGCGTCGCGCAGCTGATCCAGTTGGAGAAAAGCTCAGGCGCACGGGATGTTAATGAAGCCGGATTGCAAACGATCATCCACGCCCACCCATTCCCTCCGATTCCGCCGGATATCAGCAGCGACGTCGTCGATGTGCATGTGCGCATGCGAACGGGGGCGAAAGTCGCGACCCGCGATGTGCAAATGACGGTCGAGAAAAAACCGACCAAACCCGTGGTGCCCCCATCACCGAAGGAAGGTCCCGCCGCAAGCGGTCCTGCAAAGGAGTAGTTATGACGAATCGGATCGGTCGTGCGATGGTTATGTGGTGTATGGGCGCAACGGTGCTGTTCGGCGCCACGCTCGGGCATGCCGAAACCGCGCGCTATGATGTGGATCTGGATCATTCGATCGTGGAGTTCAAGGTCGCCCATATGGTGATTTCAAAAACTACCGGGCATTTCAAGGACTACACCGGATTTATCGAAATGGACCCCGATGCCGGGACGGTCAAGTCGCTTGAAGCGACGATCAAGACGGCCTCGGTGACGACCAACCATGAAAAGCGTGACGCGCATCTGCGCAATCCAGATTTCTTCGATGTCGAGAAGTATCCGACGATGCTGTACAAAATGAAGAGCTATAAAAAAACCGGCGACGGCTATACCGCCGTCGGTGATTTCACGTTGCACGGCGTGACGAAAGAGATCACGTTGACGGGCAATTTCAACGGCGTCACGAAGGATCCGTGGGGGAATACCCGGGCCGGATTTACGGCTGAAGGCAAACTGAACCGGAAAGACTGCGGTATGGTATGGAACAAAGCCCTCGATAGCGGAGGGTTGGTAGTCGGGGACGAGGTGTTCATCAAGCTGGACATCGAGTGTATTAAGGCAAAGTCATAAGTCGAACACCCCTCTCTCGGAGGCCGCATGCCTGCTCGACTCCCAGGTCGGGCAGGACAACCCAGCCGCGGCGCATGTAGCGGGGTATCTCTGAAACAGAGATGCGGACCACCCTCTCCGTGATGCCGGTTTGAACAGGCTCAGCAGCCGGTTAAGGCCTAGCGTGGATGTCTCCGGGCATCTAGTTCCGTTTTCGGGCTGGTCCTGTGCGCGGTTCCAGGGCGGCCCGGTGCTGTGTGTCGATGGGGGTGATGGTTCAACCAGAATGATTCGGAGGCCGAGAGTAGGGGGCATCGTCATGTGTCGCAAGCGGGCTGGAAAATTCGGATCAGGCATCGGTAGGATACGCAGGATGTGGACGGGCAGGCTGGTGACGGTGCTGGCGGTACTCTGGAGTTTGGCTGCCGTGGAGGCCGGGGCTCTGGAGTTTACGGCCGATCAAATCACCAAGATAAATGGCCGAACCCAAAAGTCCAACATCTTCTATCGAGACAACATGTGGCGGATCGAGCATCACACGATGGGGCCCGTCAACATCAGCATCGTCCGCAAAGATAAGAAGGTGGTCTGGCTTCTGCTGTCGCGGATGAAACACTTCAAAACGGTGCCGTACCAGGCGGAGCAGGATCTGAAGGTCACAGAGCGGTTGGAGGGGGAAGTGTCGCGCGAAGAAATCGGGACGGAAACGCGCGAAGGGCATCCGACGACGCTCTACGAAGTGACGGTGAAGGAAGGTGAGCGGACGGAAGTCTACTATCAATGGCTCGCGACCGACATCCGTTTTCCAATGAAACTGGCGAAGAAAGATGGGAGCTGGATCGTCGAGTACCAGCATGTCAGATTCAGGCCTCTGATCGATTATCTGTTCCAACTGCCGCTGAATTTCGAGCCATTGGAAGAATTCGATCATCAGCCGGCACCGACGGAATCAAACCACCAGCCGATGTGAGCGGCAGACTCGGATACAAAGGAGCGTGATTGTGACGAAGGTTGGCATGACGGCATGGGCGATGGGTGCGGCGATTGTGGGGATGAGTGGGGCGCTCTATGCGTTGGATGTCGCCGATGTGGTCCGCGAATGGACGCCGGAAGGAAAGAAACTGGCAGTGGAGCGCGCCAAGCTGCCGGCGCATGACGAACTGATCCGTATCCCGGCGGGCGAGTTTCTCATGGGGAGTGATAAAAAGGTCGACAGGAATTCCTATCTGGCCGAGTTCCCTCAGCGCAAGATTTACCTGGATGCCTACGAGATCGATAAGCACGAGGTCACGACCGTGCAGTTCTTGAAGTTCATCCTGGCGTCGAACCGCGACCCCTTGATCGATTGGCAGTATGATGGTGGGAATTTCCAGGAGACGATGGTCAGTCATCCGGTCATGCATGTGTCCTGGTTCGACGCGGAGGCCTATTGTAAGTGGGCGGGGAAACGGTTGCCGACCGAAGCTGAATGGGAAAAGGCCGCGCGTGGTAAGGATGGGCGCATCTATCCCTGGGGAAATCAGATGGCCGGACTCTCCAGGGCGAATTTTGGGCGTACGGGCCTCTCGGGGCCGGTGCGGGACCGCCCGGAGCGGCTGCTGCTCTATCCACCCATCATTTCTGTGGACAAGTACGACAACGCCGCTAGCCCCTATGGCGTACTCCAGATGGCCGGGAACGTGGCCGAATGGGTGAATGATTGGTACGACCCGAAATACTACACCACCGGACCGGACAAGAATCCAAAGGGCCCGGAGACCGGGAGTCAACGGAGCTTTCGCGGCGGTGGCTGGATCGACAGCACCCCCAGTGTGCGGGTGGCGCAACGGAACGGGACGGACCCCAATACCAAGATGAATTGGATGGGATTCCGCTGTGCAAGGGATGTGAAGGACGGGGCGGACGCGCCGGTGTCCGAGGCCAAGTGACCGCCGCGGGTCGTAACGTCAGTTGCAGGGCATGCTCGTCTTCACCCGCCGTTTTGCTCGGGGAACGCCTGCCTCCTCACTGATGACCGTTCGAGGAGAAAACGGTGGCGAGGTCCGGATGGTGGCTGAGTTTTTCGTACAGAATCTTTGCGGCAAACTCATTGCCTCGCTCGGTGAAATGTCCGTCTATTTTCCTGTACATGGCGACGATTTCCTGATGCGGGAGGGATTGGAAGTCGTCAAAGAAATTAATGAGGATGATGTTCTGAGCGGCGGCCTCCGCCTCTATAAAGTCGATCCATTCTCGCGGTGCTTCGACGGTGAGCTCGCTTTCCACAGGAAAATAGACCAAAACGAGGTGACTCAACTGCTGTTCATTCACCTGTTTAAGATCGGCGAACAGTTTCCGAAGAACTCTCCGCGTCTGTTCTAAAGTATCTCCTGTCATCGATTCGGTTGCACGCGACTCGGCCCGGATCATCCCAGATTTTTTTAAGGCTCGCTTGATGAATTGGAACGTCCGCCACGCTTCTAGGTTTCCTGCCTGGGCCGTGAGCCAAGAGTGGTCATAACTATGCCGCGGCACCGGCACGTTGGTGGTCACCAGCGTGCCGTGTTGTTCTTTCATGACCGGCTTCGCATATCCCCCGTAAGTATCGAAGGACATTCGAAGGAAGTCCTCCGTGATAAAAGCGAGTAGCTGAATGTGGTGCTGAAACTTGGAGCCGTCGCGCTTATACCACAGGTAGGCCTGATCAACTCCGTATCCGCTCTGCCCCATGTTCACCGTCTCAAGTCGGGGATTATAAGATTTCAGGCGCTCACACCACACGTGATCATTGTCGACACCCCAGCCGAGGGTGAACGAATCACCGGAGCACAAGATACGGAACTTTCCTTTCGGCACCGCAATGTCGAACGTCTGATCGTTTCTGAATCCTTGTTCGTTTGTCGTGAGGTAGGTATTGGGGCCGTACAGATTCGTAACATGTACGTTGGGTATATTCACCCATCCTAGATCAGGATCGTATCGGGTGTGGTTGAGCTCGGCAGGAAACGGCGTCGTCACGACATCGTATACAAGAAGCACAATGCTTGTCAGGCCTTCTACGGCGACAAGCATCAATCCGAGGACGAGAACGTTGACTGCAATGGTTCGTAACAGGCGGAACATGTTCGCGCCCATGATGATCAAAATCCTGCAGACCGGTCAAGCTCTATCGTGGGGAACGCCGGGGCGGGGGATGACACGGAAAGGCGGAGGCGCACGGTGGCCGAAGCCAAGTCGCGATAGGCTGGTGGCTCACTAGGTTAGGCGGGATTATTTCGTTGCTTCAAGATGGAGTGCACCTGCTCACTCGTTTCCTTGACCAGAATGCCCATCTTACCGTGCGAGGGCTCGAGATCGACCGATAGGCCGTGGTGTCGGAGGCGTTCGCTGGCCGTGGGGCCGATGGAGGCGATGACCAGTCCCTTACAGGCTTGTTTGAACTGCGCCGACTGCCCTTCCTGTTCCACGACCTGCATCCCATGATCGATCTGGGCCGCATTCGTCACGAGCATCACGTGAACCTGCCCCGCAACAATCTCACCTAGGATCTGCTTTAAGGGAGCGGTATCTTCCGGGAGCGCCCAGCGGTAGACAGGCACCGGAACCACGTGGGCTCCGCGCTGTGTCAACGCCTCCAGCAAGTCGCGGTTCGGTAGCCCGTATTCTTGCACCGCCACGCGTAACCCTTTGACCGGCCGGTGGGCGTCCAATGTGGAGATGACATCCGCCCAGGTATTGGGCTCCGGTACCGTCAAGGTCGGGTGGAGGCCCAGGGCTTTGAGTGCGGCCACCGGTTTGGGCCCGCGCGCAATGAGCACCGTCTCTTTTAACGCGCTCTTGATCCTGTCTTGGGAATGACGGCTGTGTAGAATGTTAAACAGGGTGGTGGTGCCGGCCCGGTCAGCAGGACCAACACATCGAGGCCCTCGGTCAGCAGCTGCTCGCCGAACTGCAGCGCGGCAGAGTTGTCCTCCAACGGAATTTCTCGCAGGGCCGGCGCCACCCGCGGCTTGCCGCCGTGGCGCTCGATCAGCCGCATCATGTCTGCCGCCATGCGCGATTCAAATGCGGCGACGGTCAGTCCGTGAAACCCTGTGCCGGTCATCGTACGTTGTGCCTCACCCACCGACTGCCCAGCCGGTGGAGTTACTTGGCGTCCATCGCGCATCGAAATCCGGTTGATTCATTTCTCATGGTCGGATCGCTGTCCACGCGGGTAAAGATCCGGACGGTGGGCGTTTCATTCTGCCAGCCGGCCCCTCGAATGACCTTTTTCTCGCCTCGGTCCGGGCCCGGAGGATTCTTTTCAGGGCTCTTTTCGTAGTACCTCGCATCGTACCAGTCGTTGACCCACTCCCATACATTGCCGGCCATATCGTAGACCCCGTACGGACTCTTGCCGGTCTCGTAGCTGCCCACCGGCATGAGCGTCTTCTCGCCGATCCACTTCTGGTTGAAGTTGAGGTGTTTGTCGGTGGGTTCTACATTACCCCAAGGGAAGCGCCAGTCGTGGTTGCCCTTGGCGGCCTTTTCCCATTCGGATTCCCGTGGCAACCGCCTGCCGGCCCATTTGCAGTAGGCATCGGCATCGGCCCAATCGACGTTGATCACGGGGCGGTCGGTCAGGGAGGCGGGAATGCCGGTGCCCTCCCAGAGATTACGCGTGGGGTTTTTGGGGTTCTGGGGAACACGATGATTCGTGGCCTTCACGAATTCCAGGTAGCGCCCATTCGTCACTTCATATTTGTCGATATAGAAGTCGGTGATGTCGATGACGTGTCGGGGATATTCATCGCGTCCCCCGTCCCGGTCCCCGGTCGGCACGCCCATGGGGTACGAGCCGGCCGGAATCAGGACCAGCGGGGCGCCGTCTTTTCCTGTTACTTCTTTGGGAAAGGCCGACGGCTCCGCCGCAAACGTCTGCGAGCCTGTACCAGAGAATCCAATGAGTGCCATCACTACTGCGAGGACGGATCGTGCCAACATAGCTCCAAGCTCCTTTGGTTCGAGAACGACGATGGGAGATCGTACCACAGCGGCGGAGGTCAGAAACATGGCTAGTTGTTGCTCTTGCAACAAGAGGCTCACGCCCTGGAGTGAGAATGAGGATTGACGAGGTGACAGGCTCCCACCTACTATACGGCGAAGGAGATCCTGCCGTGCCGACCCATCGAGGCTTACGACATCTGGCCCTTCGTGTGACCCATCTTACGCGCTCACGCGCCTTCTATGAACGGTTCCTGTCCATGAGCGTGGTGTGGGAGCCCGATCCGGACAATGTGTATTTCAGCTCGGGGTCCGACAACCTGGCTCTGCATCAGATCGCGCCTGCTGAGCTGGCTCAGTATCAGCCATTGCGCGGGCAGTTGCTCGATCACGTCGGTGTGGTTATGGAAAGCCCGGCCCACGTGGATGCCATGTATCGGGACGTTCAGGAGGATGGGGCACGCTACGGAGCCACCATTGCCAAGCCTCCCAAGCAGCATCGCGACGGCAGCTACTCCTTCTACTTTACCGACCCGGATGGAAACGTCATCCAGGCCTTGTATGAACCAACCATCAGCCGTATGAAGTTCCAGTCCCCCGCCTAACCACCATGGGTATTTGGGACACATGGCCGCGTGATCAGTATGTGGGCTTGGCGCCCTGGGTCTGGGTGCAACTCGAAAGTAACCAGCCGCCTGGGCCGTTTCCGTTCGTTGGCGGGGTTGCTCCGGAGGTGGTGGCGAGTCTGCACGAGGCACATAGCCTGTTCCTCGCCTGCGTCGAGACGGCCATTAGCGATGTATTCTCTCGCCGCGCGACACTCGACGATCCGCAGACCAAGGTGCGACTTGAGGATGCCTATGCCGAGCTCGTCAATTCCCGTCAACAACTGAGTCAGCACATTACCGCTCGACGCCAACCGGACGGCCACTTTCACTGGTCCCATCCGTTTGATGCCACAAAGTCGGCGACCGTGGTGAATACCGGTCTGCGGATTTTTAATGCCGTGAAACGCCAGGCGATTCCTGTGCCGTACGAGCGTCCGATGGGGCCGGCGGTCGGAAAATTGCTGGGGATGCTGGACGGCACGCAGCAGGCTGGCGCGATTCAGACGATTGTGGCGACGGCCGGGCGGGACGGCGAGCGGCTGTTGACCAAGTTAATGGAACTGTTTGTCCAATACGAGTGTCTCGCGCCCACGGCGCAGACTTCGATTCGCACCCAGTGGTTGTCCAATACCAAGGATCGGGACACGATTCATCTGGGCCATGCTGCATTGATGTACCGGCAACAGGACCAGTTCCTGTTGTTTGATCCGTGGCTGTTACCCTGGTTTGCAGAGTCGAATGTGCCGAGTCTCTGGGTGTCGATGCTGCCGAAACCGGCGGCGATTTTTCTGACGCACGATCACGATGACCACGTGGATCCTCGGACGCTGCTTCACGTCCCGAAGGATGTGCCGATCGTCATCCCCAGCCGGCGGAACCGCAAAAAATACTTCTATGACTACCTCCCGTTGCTCCGGGAATTGGGGTTCGCCCACATCATTGAACTGGCGCATGGCGAGACCTGGAATTTCGACGGCGGGGCGGTGGTGTCGGTCCCGTTCTACGGCGAAGACCCCTGTGACCTGGAGATGCCCAGGAATTGTTATCTCGTCACCGATCGCGGGCAGAACGTGTTGGTACACGCCGACAGCGGCCCGACGAACAGCGGACGGTCGGCGATCAAAGAAGGTATCATTCAGCAACTGGTGCAGAAGTACGGCCCCCTGTCGTTGGTCTTGGCCTCTCAGCAGCAGCTCCAAGAGATCCGCAGTTACGCTGCCCATGCGCCCCTGTCTCATCCGGGACTCTGGCTGGAGGTGGGTGAGAACGGCTACCTCACGAATAGTTATCTGGATGAGTTGTGTGCCACCGCGCAAGCGCGATTGTTTGTGTCCTATGCCACCGGCGGCGCGGACTGGTATCCCGATCACCTGTCATTCATGTTCAGCCAGCGCAATCCGGCACGCACGGCGCTGCTGACTGCGCATTGGGAGCCGCCGGAAAAATTGAAAGATCTTCTGGCTCAACGTGATTGCCGGTATCATCGCGCTCATGCGCTGGATCTATTCCGCAGTGCGGGCGACGGGGCGGTTCAGGTCGGCTCGGCGGCTGCAGCCTTGGCGCCTCTGTCGCTCTATCGACTCGATCATGGCGAGCCGGCGTTCATGAAGCGTGGCGGGAGATAATCAGTCAGGAAGGGGAAAAGTTGCTATGGGGTCTGTACAGGGTGTCGTGCTCGTCACCGGCGCTGCCGGGTTCATCGGGTCGCATGTAACCAGGCGGTTGCTCGATCGTGGCGATACCGTACTCGGCCTGGATAATCTGAACGACTACTACGATGTCCGGCTCAAAGAGGCGCGCCTCGCACGGCTCCGTCCGCATCCGCAATTCCAGTTCGTGAAGCTGGACCTCTCCGATCGCGCAGCAATTGCTGCGTTGTTCGAGCAACATCCCATTCGGCGCGTGGTTCATCTGGCGGCACAGGCCGGGGTCCGGTATTCACTGGTGAATCCCCATGCCTATACGGCGAGCAATATCGATGGGTTTCTGAATATTCTGGAAGGCTGCCGTCACCATAAGGCCGAGCATCTTGTGTATGCCTCCACGAGTTCCGTCTATGGCGGTCACACGAAGATGCCCTTCTCGGTGCATGACAACGTCGATCATCCCGTGTCGCTCTATGCCGCCACGAAGAAGGCCAATGAGCTGATGGCCCATTGTTATGCGCACCTCTACCGATTCCCGATCACGGGATTGCGGTTCTTTACCGTCTACGGGCCATGGGGACGACCCGACATGGCGCTCTTTCTGTTTACAAAGGCCATTCTCGAAGGCAAGCCGATCGACGTGTTCAATCATGGCAAAATGCAGCGCGACTTCACATACGTCGACGATATTGCCGAAGGGGTCTTGCGTACGCTTGACCGGCCTGCGCAGGCAGATCCAGGCTGGGCGAGTGATAACCCTGATCCGGGCAGCAGCTCCGCTCCCTACCGGCTCTACAACATCGGCAATCACCAGCCGGTTGAGCTGTTGCGGTTTATCGAGGTGCTTGAACACACGCTCGGCAAGAAGGCCGAAAAGAACTTCCTTCCCCTCCAAGCGGGGGACGTGCCGGCCACCTATGCCG
>JACOEF010000703.1 GCA_024998705.1 Nitrospira sp. | reverse complement strand
CTACTTCCCAGAGAAGTATAAGAAGACGAAACAGGTCACGTTACGAGCGTGGATTGCTCGCCATCTTGAGGGTTGTTCGAATCGAAGCGTCGCCAATTCACGACGATATGGCAGGTTTTGGTCACTGTTGTTGGGGAATCGAACCTTGCGGGACATCTCTACGGAAGACTTACGTCGGATTCAGACACAACTGAAGGCACGTTACGACTTGAAGAAGGCTAACGGAACCAGGCGCAAGGCTCCACCGACTATCAATAGATATTTCTCCTATCTAAGGCATGTCCTCGCGCTGGCGGTGAATGACGGCAAGATTGACCGCAACCCTATGAGCGGCGTGAAATTCTTTCCGGAGGCCATCAAAACCCGCTTTCTAACCGACGACGAAATTGCCCGCCTCCGCAACTTGATGGAACGGCGAGTTTGGGAAATAGTCGCATTTGCGATTGAAACGGGGTTGCGACGATCAGAACAGTTTAAGCTACGATGGTCGCAGATCGACATGGATAATCGGGTGCTCAACTTGCCGATGCCCAAAGGTTCGAAAAGCCGTTATGTGCCATTGACCGACGGGGTATGTGCGCTACTTTCCCAATGGGATTGATTCACGAAGTCCCCTTTCGTATTCCCGGAAAAGACCCCCTCAAACCCCTGGACGCACGCTCATTTGTCAAATGGCACTTTGAACCAGCGCTACGGCGAGCCGGAATCGTTGGTGCAAGCTGGCATTCCCTGAGGCATACGGCAGCCACCCGGCGAGTATTATCCGGCGCGAGTCTCTACGGCGTACAGCAGCTTTTAGGACACCGCGATATCAAAACGACGGCGAGGTACAGCCATCTGACGCCGGGGTTTATGCAGGAGACCGTGGCCAAGGGCAGCTTGTTTGCTTCGCCTCTAGAAAATCAGGCCGAAGTGCGAACCGGGAGTAAAACCGGGAGTGGTCTAAGTAACCTTGGAGGGGAGGATTCACAACCTGTTGATTTTATGGTGCGCCCGGTTGGAATCGAACCAACGACCCTCAGCTTAGAAGGCTGATGCTCTATCCGACTGAGCTACGGGCGCACGCTTATTTATCAATGAGTTGTATTCCTACTGTGAAGATGATGATTCATCAAGTGTCATTACAGTGTCAGCGCTGAGGTATCTATCTAACTTTGCTGCTGCCTGAGTCAAGTCTCTCTCCTCAATCGCGTTGTATCGCTTCCACATCTTCTCTGACTTATGACCTACAATCCTCATAGCCGTGGCAGTATCCACCCCTGCCCTTCTGAGATTAGTTGAAGCACAATGCCTCAGGTCATGGAACCTGAAGTCTACAATTCCTGCCTCTCTCAACGCAGTCTTGAAAGCTCTTGAGATTCTCTGTAATGGTCTCCCTTTGTACAAGAACACACGATTAGTTTCTAGGTGCCTAACCTTCGCAAGCTGTTGAAGTATTCCTTTGACTGCTGGTGTCATTGGCCCTTGTCGCCGGTCCCTAGTCTTTGTGTCCATTGCTCGGAGAGTGATAAATCCTCGTTTCAGATCCACTCTATCCCATGTCAGTCCTGTGATTTCACCAAAGCGTTGCCCAAGGTGATACGCCAAGAGCAGCACAGGTTTCACATGGAGTTTCGCCACTTCGTATAATCTACCCCACTCCTCTTCGCTCAGTACTCTATCCCGTTCATTTTGTGGATTCGGTATGGTGACCTTTGTTGCAGGATTGCTGTTTAGAAGGCCACGCTTGAGAGCCAAGTTCAGGCAATGCTTCAGAGCTACATGGTCATGGTTAATCGATTGTAGGCTTACCGGCTTGCCGTCTCCCCGTACTCTTTGCGCTCTATATGCTTCAATCTCTTGTGGTTTGATTTCTGTGAGAAGCTTTCGCCCAAAGAATGGCACTAGCTGATGTGTCACACGATACGCCCTGTCTTTAAATGAGCGGAGACTCTTGACCGTCTCTATCTCCAAGTACTGCTTTGCCCACTCACTGAACAGAATGGGCTTAGCTTCCTCGGTCAGGATCTTGCCTTGCATGAGGTTGGTCTTGATAATTGCTTCCAACTCTTTCGCAACGCTCTTGTTCAGACATCCGACCTTCCACCGTTTGAGCTTTGCTCCTCTAACTCCACGCGCTAGACTTAGGGTCTTTCCGTCTTCGGAAGTTACAACAGGGAACGCCACATAGTAGGAATCCTTGCGCTTTGTCAGTCCCATGAGTTCCCCCTATTAGGCTGCTTTTCCTGGTGGAAGCGGTTTGACTGTGTGCTGATCAATCCACTTGTCTAGCGTCTGCTGATCGAACTTAACCAACCTACCCACCTTCACGTGTTGGATCTTTCTTTGACTGATCCAGTCGTACACCGTTAGTTTTGAGAGGCCAAGGTATACCGCTGCCTCTTCTACCGTCAATAACCGCTTTGGAACACTCATTGCTGCCCTCCACTAGACAAAAGAAAAGGGCAGATGCCGTGTGACACCTGCCCTCATTGATCGACCTTTCGGCCTCGTTGTTTGTGTGTTTGTGAGTTACATTGCTTCCAGTATCGCTGCCTCGGTGAGGTACGTGAAGATGCTTCGCTCTAAAACCGGAGGCAATTCCTCTCTCCTAATAGCTGCGCCAGG
>JACOEF010000702.1 GCA_024998705.1 Nitrospira sp. | reverse complement strand
GAATCGCTCACTCTGCTATCCGCAGCTATCCATAAGCCAGGATTTTGAGGCACTTCGTAATCAGCCCAAATTGCTATTGCAGTCATAATTTCCCATCGAACCCTGGACGATCCATGGTTGCCATGTGCAGAGATGAACGGGCTCTTCACCTAAATCTATCGTTCCCACGAGTCCTGCTACCTGATAAAATCCACGAATTCTGGAATGTTGATCGCACATCTGTCGACGGCGCTGCAATCATGAAATGTTGTGCAGAACAGATCTAGCCGTCAGTAGGAAACCGTACTCGCGTACACTGACCATGAGCCGTTGAGTGATTGAACAGCAGTTTACACGTGAATCGTTTGAGGTGGTAGTTCGAAAGGAACCGTTATGTCCGTGGAGCGAGACCAGATTACGAAGGGCGCGACGCTTAGCGTCATTGGGACCCGACATGACCGGCCTATCGGCAGTATTGCCCGAGTGTCGGAAACGAGTGTGCTTTCCATCGAAAAGAAATGGTGGTTTACTGTCGAATGGTTAACGTACCCTCCGAAGAAATCTCAGTATAGCTCGAGAGTATGGGAAGGTGACCTACTTGGGTTCGAACTCGTCACAGGACCTGTTCCTATACCGTTGCCAGAGATTCAAAGGAGGACGCGAGACCCGTTTACATTCAAAGCCCTATCACCACAGCTTTTTCTGCCTTTCACCGGAGGCGACCGACGAAGACAACACAGCCACGCTTATGGTTGATCAGTGTCGTCGTCAGCCCCACGTGCAATACCAAGACCGGCCGCCTGTCCTATAAGCATGAGCCACTGACCGCTAGATTACCGAGGGACGAGCATGAAAATGCCCACTGTCATCCTGGCAACGCTTCTCTTCGCTGCTTGTGCAAGCTATGGAGATGAGTCGATCCGAGATTACGGATCAGATTGGCCGCCCCTCAGCATGAGCAAGGCTGAATTAATAAGCCGATTGGGCACCCCACGTGCGCACAGTCTCGAATGTAGCAGGCCGCGAGGGAGAAACCATGATGTGGTCCTACGGCGAAGCACAAGCGAACCCGGCCCTGATGGTCCCCGTGGTCGGCATGTTTGTGGCAGCCAGCGGCAACGGCGGCAGTGGAGATACGCGATCGCTGCAAGTGGTGTTGGTCCAGATGGAAAAATGGTTTCGCGCTCTTGGAGCCAGGGCCGGATTGGAAAAGGCTCCTCCTCGGCGCCCCCCAATCCAAACGGTTCACTCCCGAAACGCTACGACCCCACGGCGGCAGGTGCGCAGTAAGTCCAGAGCTCATCCGATGGACGAGATCCCCCATCTCATTAGCTTGGGCACCTGCACCTGACCTATCCTGGCTGGCAGAGTGAAGTTTATCAACGTACCTATCTCAAGACGAATTGCACGCACGTGTTTAAGTGAGTTTTGCCAATATCAGTACCAAGGGCAACCCACTGTTTCGCACGGTGGCGATGACTCGACATTCTTTCGCCCGCCCTCCCACACAACGACTAGGGCTGAATAGCCCTATTGCTATCCGTAGTAGAAACTACTATAAGCTCTGCCCAAAGTCGCCACTTACCTAATAGTTCGTTGAAGACGGAGATAATCATGAACGGATCAGCTTTTGCTCGCGGTATTGCCACATTGGCCTGTTTCTTCATGATTACTGCTTGTGCCACTCCTGCAAAATCTCCTTTGAGCCAAACTCAGAAGAAGGAAGCAGCGCTTCAGTTTGAAAAGAAATCTATCGCTGATAAAGCAACGATTATAAGCGGCCCTGAACTTGTGAACGAATTGGATCAAGACTTTGTGGAAATGCGGAGAATATGTGAGGAAAAGACTACAGGACGCGCAAATGCTATTCTGTCAATGACCGCAGTATCCCTGCTGCTTCCAATTATAGGTGCTGTTGCTGGAGCAATCGCCATACCTGCTCTTACAGCTGCAAACACGGGGAAGGAATGGATCGCGGCGCTCGGCGGAGTTTCGGGGGTTACTAATATCGCCCAATCGGGAATAACGAAGGAATCTGATGAGGCAAAAGCATCTTACAATGAGCGGGTGCATCGCCTGGATGAGGCATTAAAAGACTATACGACAGCTATCAGTCGAGTAACGCGAACCGAGGAGGACGTGCTTAGTAAATACTATGCAAGCAAGGCGGCCATTCAACGGGCTGTTCTCGCTTGCACCATGCCTGTTGCCGTATCTACTTCAGTGAAGGCTCAAGCCCCAGCCGGAAGCACGCCGTCTGCCGAAGCACCATCAAAAAACAAAGAGGGTAACACGGAGGGTAAGAAAGAGGGCAGTTAAGCAACTATCAACTTGAAGGTCGTTTCATCAAAAGATGATTCGAAAATCGAGAATGATAATGCTGCTCAAGCAGACAGAGACAGCTGCTTACGACAAAGCGGCGTGCAATAACCGCTAGCAAACATGTAATTCCGAGCAGACAAAAGGGTCAGCTTCTACATTGAATTAATTTCCGTCGATGCAAGACCTGCTCCAAAAGATCACATGCAATCCTTCTGAAAATGGACTTTGCAGATCATATTTCTTGCCGATATCTTGCTAAATTATCTTTTGCCTTACTTTTCTTTGAGATAGTGGTCGGTTGCGCCACTCCCGCCGAGCATCATAAGGAACGTGCGCTCCAAGGAGACGCTGATAGTCAGTATGTTTTCGGAGAAATGAATCTTCGTGGGTCTTTTGGAGTCCCGAGAGACGAGGAATCAGCCCGGTTCTGGCTTGAGAAAGTTTCATCCCAAGGGCACGAGAAGTCCCAACTACTACTTGGAAAATTTTTTGTGGATACTGCCAAAAAGGACGACGCTAAAAAATGGCTCGAAATGGCTGCAGACAAAGGAAATAGAGAGGCTCAGTTTTTGTTAGGTGATCTCTACTCTCAGGATTGGTTCGGCCTAGATTATGTAAAAGCGTGCAGGTACTTGTATTTGTCTGGGAGAAATGAACTTGTAGGGGAAAATGGGCAGTTCAGCAGGAAGTATAAAATTCATGCGAATGAAGCGCAGGCTCAATACAAACTCGGGTTGCTTTATATCAACAACAAATGCAACCCAGCTCCTGCCACTGATGCATCCATCGATCATCATGAAGAAGCCTTAAAATGGTTTATGCAATCAGCGGATTCGGTAACAGAAGCACGTCCATATATTATTGATCACTATTATTCACGCTGGAAACAACGCATTCCGAATGATTTCCGATCTATCAAATATTTCACGCAACAAGCGGAGTCAGGTAGTGGTAAAGCCAAATTCCTTCTCGCAGTTCTTAATTTCCGCGGCTGCAGTAGTACTCAAAGAAAGCCGTCCCTCAATACGCTTTTGGAAAATTTTCTTGGAGGCAATGACCCACTGGAGTGTGGCTTGTCTCG
>JACOEF010000016.1 GCA_024998705.1 Nitrospira sp. | reverse complement strand
GGATTATCGCAAAGTGGTCAATGAAATGATTCGCGTCTGCAAACCAGGCGGGCGCATCATCATGCTGAACCATTTCAGCAACGGCAACAAGCTGATCGCCGCCGTCGAAAAAGTTATTTCTCCCCTCTGCAAACATATCGGCTTCCGTACCGATCTCTCGCTGAATACCGTTCTCGAAGGCACCAATCTCCAGGTCGCCCGTAAAGAAAAGGTCAACCCGATGAAGTTCTGGCACCTGGTGGAATGTGTCAACCAGAAGGGCGCTCAAAACGGCAGCGTGAATGGGAATGGACACGCCAAGAGCAACGGCAATGGGAACGGAAGACACGGATACCACAGCTAGTCAATCTGACCCTGAGGCTTCCCCTTACCCACGGGCCCGAACGGTTGACCCAAGTACATCTTACTTCACCCAATCCTCATTTGAGAAAATCGTCTGCTCTACCAGGCACGTTCCAGGGTAGTGCTGCATGATGCGATCGCTCACCAGGCTCAATAACCGACGGCTCGATCGACCAGCAGCCTCGTGAACCTGCAGGCTGATTCCAAATCCGGCTCCATCGATCGGACCATAGGTTTCCACACGGAGTGCGGGGGCAGGCCCAGCATTCGTCTCGGTTGCCGCAATGAGTTTCCCCTCCCAACACATCGCCCGCTGGCCGGCTACCCGACGGGATGCCGCTTTCCAGCTACAAGGAACCCCCGCTTGATCCAACTGAGCGAGCAGCCAGCCGACCGTGGGAGGCTCCCCGGCGTCGGCCTGAAACACCCACTGCGCAACCGCGCCAACCATGTCCGCATCACTAGCCGGTAACGAAACTTCCTCCAACGTCGCCTCTTCGCATACGACAAAGAGGCTTCCGTCAGGATCGAACCAGAACCGCAATTTCCCCTCGCTCGACTCCACATGGATCTCGTCCAGGAGAGAACGATCGCTACCGTCCTGCTCAAAGATCGACAGATCAGAGACACCGTACATCGTCAGTTTGGCCACCCGTAGAATACCCTCGACGTGATACCGCACGACGACTGTCGCCACGGTACCGGCCCTCACTTCACGCCCTGATTCCTCGTCGAAGAGTCGGCGCTTGGACAGCTGTACATCCGTGACATGCCCGCCACGAAACCCTTGCGTGTGCGACAGAAACCAGCGGAGATCCTCCACCGTCTTCATTGAATGGGTCATGAGTTCACGACGGCCTTTCTCTGTGGTTACGTCACCCGACGTCCACGCTCGCATTACCTTATCACGTCGGGAATGTCGATGAGAGACCGAAGTGGGGGAGGGTGCCGGAAGGAGACAGCTTCCTGTCGACGCTAGAACAGGGCTTGTTGCTGCTTGACCTCTGCCAACTGACGCTCCAGCTCATCCACACGCTCTTGGAGGCGTTGATTATCGAGGCGCAGGAGATCGAGACGGTCCAACAATTGTTCCCGTTGGATATTCGTCCATTTCAGCGTGCGCCTCAATCCGGCCAGCTCGAGCTGTGCCTGCTGCCCGTCCTCTAACCCGGAACCCATGCGTACGCCTCAGTCGATTGCCACCCGGCAGTGATGTGGCAAATCGTAACGCACTCTGGTCCCGTTGCGGAGTGATTACTGATTTATCGACAGGCAATGGGAGCGGAGGAGGATGAACCAAACTGGGTGAGTATACCGTGAACGCGAGGCGATCAACTCGCGCGGGCGCGTGTCGGCAAGGTGTCGTCCGGGAGCCCCTCGCCGGCCTCCCAGCGGTAACGAACCAAGACGCCGTTGGCTTCCCAGCCGGGCGGGCACAGCTTGCCGGTGCCGTAGTAGTCGGCATCGAGCACAGAAAATGGCGCGACGTTCCGAATCCAATCCTGAGCATGCCCGTTGGACTCGATATAGGATTGGAAGAAATACGCCCCGCCAGTGAGCGGCAATTCCGGCACCACGAAATCAACATAGCCCTCACCGCGCAAGGTTAAGGGCTTTGGATCGACGATGTCGGTCGACAGGACAAAGAGATCCTGCGCCTTCCGCCCATTCCCCGAAATGCTGACGCGGCAATTCGAAAACTCTTTCCCTTTCGCGCAACGGTAATACATGCGAATCACCACATCGCGACCGGTAATTGCCGCCGCGACAGGATGCTTGTCGCCATCCAACACCTCAATCCTGGTGAGCAGGATCTCGCCCAGCCCCTCCCGATCATTGCGCGCCTCAATCGCCGTCCCAGCCAGACCTCGGATCGCATCGGCATATCCTTCAACGACCTCGTGCGTCTTGCCGATCCTCGCGATTCGTCCCTTTTCGAGAAGAATCGCGCGTTCACACAATCCTTCAATCACGGTCATGTTATGGCTGACGATCAACACCGTCCGGCCGCTTCGGCTGACTTCTTCCATTTTCCCGAGGCACTTCTGCTGGAAACTGGCGTCGCCGACGGCCAACCCCTCATCCACGATCAAAATTTCAGGTTCCAGGTGCGCGGCGACGGCAAAGGCCAACCGCACGTACATTCCGCTCGAATACCGCTTGACCGGCGTGTCGATGAACGCTTCCACTCCCGAGAAGGCGACGATCTCATCGAACTTTCGCCGCACTTCTTCTCGTCGCATGCCCAACATGGCCGCATTGAGAAAGATATTCTCCCGACCGCTCAGTTCGGAATGAAACCCCGTTCCCACTTCAAGCAGTGAGCTGACGCGCCCATAAATATCCGCGGTCCCCGTCGTCGGTTGGGTGATCCTGGAAAGGATTTTGAGCAAGGTGCTCTTCCCGGCACCGTTGTGCCCGACAATACCCAACACTTCACCTCGCTTGACCTCGAACGAGATGTCCTTCAAGGCCCAGAATGAGGACTCCGACTCCGACTCCGACTCCGACTCGGCCTGGCGACCCCTCCGACGCGTCAGGCCTCGGAGACGATGCATCAGGTGATCGCGAAGGGTATTGTGTTGCGCAGTTGCGGCACCCAGCCGATAGTGCTTCGAAAGGCGATCTGCTTTGATGGCAATATCACTCATTTAGATCACATCCGCAAAGGTGCGTTCCATCGAGCGAAAATAGATCAAGCCGCCGACGAGGACGAGGAACACCACACACAGACTCGGCAGAAAGATCGTAAAGTCTACCTCGAAACCGGGGATGAGCGCCCACCGGAATCCCTGAATCACACTCACCACCGGATTCAACGCATAAAGCGTTCGCCAAGATTCCGGCACCTTGCTGACGGGATAGAGGATGGGCGACACAAACATCCACAGCTGAATGAACACCGGCAAGATATGTCCGACATCCCGATACTTCACATATAACGCAGAAATCCACAGCCCGGCGGCCAGCGTAATCGTGGCGGCCAGACCGGCGAAGAGCGGCAGGAACAGAATCTGCCAGGTCGGAAGGATTCCAAACCAGGCCATGAGGCCCAGGAACGCGATAAAGGCCAACACCAGATCGACCAGGGGCGCGATGGTCGCCGAAAGGGGCAGGATCAGACGAGGGAAATAGACTTTACTGATGAGCGGCGCCTCGCCCACTAAACTAGTCCCCCCCCTGCTCAACGACTGCGACACATAAAACCATGGCAACAAGCCGGCGTAGAGAAACACCGGATAGGGAAAGCCGTCCGAGGGAATCTTTCCCATCACACTGAACACGGCCGTAAAGATGAGCATGGTCGCGACCGGTTGGAACATGGCCCACGCCACCCCCAGCAGTGTCTGTTTGTATCGCACCGTCACATCTCGCCAGACCAGAATAAAAATCAGTTCCCGATAGTGCCAGAGGGCGGCGAGATCTAAGTCGAGGAGGCCCTTGGTGGGTTGAATACGGACGTGGGGCAACGTCAGCGGAGACCCCTGCTCGACATTCGTCACAGACATAGCGCTCTCCATCGCTCCCTGTTACTTTCACCCCGAGATACTCCTCGGAGCGACGGTTCCTCACTCCCCGCAGC
>JACOEF010000075.1 GCA_024998705.1 Nitrospira sp. | reverse complement strand
CCGCCAAGATACCGATGATCGCCACGACGATCATCAACTCAATCAACGTAAAACCTTTCTGACCCTTGATTTGCTTCAACATACTTCCTCCCTTTCCTAATGTTGCCACTTCACCCGACACGTTCTTCTCTTGCCTCTTCCTGCGACACAGCTTTTTCAAGCCTAGCAGATCTTGGGAATAGCAGATTCTATGCCCAACACCTCCTTCCTGTAGTTCTTCTTCATTTTCTCTATTTTCCAGTTACTTAGATCCACTCTCGACTCAACCATGACTCGCGCTACCTAGCCCCGTTTCCGTTTTCCGTCATCTTCTGACAAGTTTTGCGCTCTCACTAACTCGACACATCGTTGGGCTGCGCACCATTCAATCCCTGCTTCACATCGTTCACAAACCAGCCGTCATGGGTAGCATCTCCATCGAGATCCGCAGCGGCTGTTGCGGTAAACCCTGCCGACGAGGTCATCGCGGTCCCGACTATCCCCGTAAAGATGATGGTTCCCGCTGCAGGCGATTCTGTTTGAATCGTGTCGCAATTACTGGATGGCCCGCAGAGATTGCCGCCATTCGGCCCAAGACCTGCTCCAAGCCCCAATCCGGTACGATAGGTGTAGCGGTTCGTCCCAGCCCCAGCGATCGCAAATCCAATATCCGTGAAGTTTCCATATTCTTTTCGTTCCGTGAAGAACGAGGCCTCGGCCACGAAGATACCCGCCAAATTCGACCGTGCCTCAGCCTGCATCGCCTGCGCCCGGTATCGAAGAAAATTCGGTATGGCAAAGGCAGCAAGAAGTCCCATAATCACCCCCACGACCATTAATTCGATCAGCGTAAACCCTCGGTCCTTCGTTTCAATCACCATGCGATGCGATCACAGATCTTGAAAATCCCATTCAGATGCACCCTGTCACACACGCGCTGCAGTCAGGCCTTCCTTAAGCAGGCCTTGTGCCAAGAAGCCGCCACTTGCCATCTATACTTATAAGTACTTGTCAAAACTGACATTTATTGTCAGATTTTGCAGGGGAGCTCGATCAGCGCCAATTCGTGGACCTGAATCCATAAGGGGAAAGTGCCAAAAATTGACTGAATCGAACAGGTACAGCCCCTCACCTGAAGAATCGGTGAGAAGCTGGAGCTGCCTATTCTTCGTGTGTAGATTGAAAATCGGCAGGGAAAATCGGGGCCGGAACGGGCATGCCGTCTACGATATACCGGGCTTGGTCATGACCATCTATGGAGGTGAAGCAGCGCGGGAGTACTATGGAGCGGGAGTCGCAGACTCCCCCTTACGATCTGAGACGCGTCGAAGCGCCTGTCGGATGCGGTCTTCCTTGTCGGGATCACCCAAACCGAGTTAACGAAATCGCTGCATCAACTTGTCATTCGAGGGATCCAGTTCGAGGGAATGCAGGAGAGCCTCTCGCCCATCTGAGAGATGTTGCTGCTTTAAGTAGATTTCACCGAGATGCTCATAAATCACGGGGTCGTCGCCGACCAGCGCAACCGCTCGCTTCATTTCCGCCAACGCCTCAGACAGCAGGCCTTTCTTGAAAAACGCCCAGGCCAGACTATCGACGTAATACCCGTTGGTTGGTCGAAGTGCGACGGCCTGCTTGGTCAGCGCGATTGCCTCTTCAATCTTCACGCCACGTTCTGCATAGCTATAACCTAAGTAGTTCATGGCATCGGCGTGGTGAGGATCCAAAGCGAGTGTCGTCTGCATCGACTTCACCACGTCGTCGAATCGATTCAACTTGTCATAGGCGGTGCCTGCGTTGAAATACAGGTCCGCATTGTCCGGATTGTGGCGGATTCCCTCCAGAAACGCCTTCAGCGAAGGCTCATACTGCTCGACTTGAAAATGCGCAAGGCCAAGAACGATATGGGCCTCCGGCTGCTTGGGATTCAATCGGCCGGCTTCGCGAAGGTGCTGAATGGCCTCTGTGTACTGTTTGGTCCGATATTGCAACACACCCAAATGAAGATGTCCCTCGAAGTACGAAGGCTCCAGGGTGAGATTGTAGCGATACGCCTCCATGGCATTGACGTAATCCTTGCTCTCCTCATACAAGTAACCGAGATAGTCGCGGACCTTGAGTTCCGTCGGACGCACCGTGAGGATCTGCGTCAACTGCTGAATCGCCTTGGGATAGTTCTTCTGCTCCCCATAGACAAGCCCCATCCGAAGTTGAGCATCGAGATCAGACGGATCCTCGGCCAAGATGTCCTGCAACTCCTTCAAGGCTTCGTCATACTGCTTCGCCGACACTTGCAGGCGAATGAGATGATGCCGAATCTCCCGATTTTTCGGGTTCACGCTCTGCAAGTAGCGGCGATAGATCTCGATCGCCTTATCTCGGTCCTGTTTGGCTTCATAGACAGATCCAAGCGCCACGTAGGCCGGTTCAAACGCCGGATTCAGCGTCACCGCCTGTTCGAAGTGAGTCGCCGCTTTGTCAAAATCCCTGGCCTCAACTCCGATACGACCCAGATAGTAATACCCGACTGCCGAGTCCGGGCTGATCTTGATGCCGGCGCGAATCGTGTCTTCGGCTTCGGCATATTGTTTCTGATTGGCCTGTAAGAGCCCCTTGGCAAAGAAATGCTCGCTGCGCTGCGGCTCCTGCTCAATCGCACGATTGAACAGCTTCAACGCCTTGTCGGGCTTTCCAGCAGCCGCATACATGCCGCCGATTTGTCCCAACATCTGCGCATCCAACCCCGGGACATCAGCTACGTCATCCGCAAAACGCACCGCCGACGGCACATCACCCGCGGTGAAGTAGAGGACGGCCAAGCGGGCCTTGAGATAATTCGACGTGGGATCCGTTTGCAACGCGAGTTGGTATTCCTTGATCGCCGACTCCGTCTCCTGCGCCAGCTCAGCCTGGTACCCGAGGAGAAAGTGATACGAGGCGCGGGAATCGGAGGATGAGGGCGTGGCACGAGGAGCGACCGGCGCAGCTGTAGGAGCCGGCGGTGGAGTAGACCGAGCAGGCGGCGCGCCTTGACAGGCGGCAGTGAGACAAGACACGGCTGCCAATAGGAGCGCTACGGTTCTGATGCTAGCAGCCCCCTTCCTGGAAGCAGGTGGCTGCCGACACTCTTCACACAATCGTTGCACAATCATCCGCTCAATCTGCAGGGGGACGGTTCGAGAGCCCGTGGATGAGAGGAATTATACCGGCCCGAGAAAGAACGCGTCAAACGACCTCGCGACTCTCGAGATTCTCGAACTTGGCAAACCGGTCGTGAAAGAATAAGTCCCGCTTCCCGATCGGTCCGTTACGATGCTTACTGACTAGAATTTCGGCGATGCCTTTTCTCTCCGTCGCGGGTTCGTACACTTCTTCACGATAGATAAACATCACCACATCGGCGTCCTGCTCGATCGCGCCGCTTTCCCGCAAGTCGGCCAACATGGGAACCGGCGGCTTCCGGGCTTCCACTGCGCGACTCAACTGCGAAAGCGCGATGACCGGCACGTTCAGCTCTTTCGCCAGGGTCTTTAAGGAACGAGAGATATCGGAAATTTCCTGCTGCCGTGACTCGGAGTCGCTCTTCCCTTGCATGAGCTGGAGATAGTCAACAATCAACAGATCGAGGCCACGCTCAGCCTTGAGCCGCCTCGCTTTCCCGCGCATCTGCTGCACCGTCACGGCGCCGGAGTCGTCGATATAGATCGGCGCCTGTTCCAGCTTCCCGGCCGCCTCCGCGAGCCGCCACCAGTCTTCCTTTTGCAACCGACCGGTCCGGAGCGCATGCGAATCGACGCGGGCCTCGGAACTCAACATACGGAGCATGAGTTGCGGCTTCGACATTTCGAGGCTGAAAATGCCGACGACGGTCCCGGCATGCAGCGCAGCATGCTGCGCCATCCCAAGCGCCAGACTGGTCTTGCCCATACTCGGGCGGCCGGCAATGACAATCAAGTCCGACGGCTGCAATCCGGCGGTCAGGTCGTCCAGATCGATAAAGCCTGTCGGCACACCCGTGACACGCTCCTTGCGCTTGGACAGCTTGTCGACGACATCGAGACTTTCTTTGATGATCTGATTGACCGGCGTGAAGGAACGATCCAGCTTTCCCTGGGCAAGGCTGAAGACCGAACGCTCGGCAAAATCCAACAGCTCATCGACTGCCACCGTCCCGTCGTACCCGCGCGTGACGACCTCCGTCGAAGTCTGAATG
>JACOEF010000204.1 GCA_024998705.1 Nitrospira sp. | reverse complement strand
CGAACCGCTCCTGGAACGATTGCTCGTGGAATTCCGTCCGGAACTCATCCGTCTGGGAACCGTCCGTGCGCGCTCCGACGACCACACCGGTCCGTTACGATTCGGTGCCCGTGTCACGTCGGAGTTTGATGCCTCCTCCATTGGCGGAGGGCAAACCGTGCGGTTCCGCGAGAATCGCGGCGGGGAATATTCGGTGAACGGCGTTCAGAATCAAACCGATGTCCGCGCGTGGGCCGAATTGAGCGACTGGGCCGCGGTGATGATGCAGCCGAAGTTCATCAGCAATCGCCATCTATTGGGGCTGGGCGCGACGAACAACAGCGACAATTTCTACCTGCGCGAGTTCAGCCTCAAATTGAGTTACGCGAACATTGCGCTCGAGGGCGGGCGGGGGACGCAATGGTGGGGGCCCGGCTATCACGGGTCGTTGTTGCTGACCGATCACGCGTTTCCGATGGAGATGATCAAGCTTGGCACGGAGCGCCCGTTCCAATTGCCGGGATTTCTCAGCGGGCTTGGCGACTGGAAGGTCAATGCGTTTCTCGCGCAAATGGAACGCAATCGGGATTTCTCACGGGCCCGCGTGTTTGGCCTCCGGATCAGCTACCTGCCGACTTCGTGGTTGGAACTCGGACTGACCCGCTTGACGCAGTTCGGCGGACGCGGACGTGACCAATCCTTTCCTGAGACGGTGGTGGATACCTACATCCATCCGGCGAATCAGGGGGCTGACAAGGACGTCAACGAACAGGGGATGGCCGATTTCCGCCTCAGACTCCCGTCGATTCCCTACCTGATTCCCTTTCCTGCCGGCCTCCAGCTGTATGGAGAAATCGGGACCGAAGACAAATGGTCGCAACTTCCCATCCCCAGCCGGGCTGCGTTCCTGGGCGGTATTTATATTCCGCAGGTGTTCCAAGGCGATACCATGGACCTTCGGATCGAATATGCGGATACGGACTATGGCCGGCAGCGGCATCCGGAGTTGGGGCAGGTTTGGTACAACAATGGGACCTACACCAGCGGCATGCGGCATCGCGGGTTTCCGCTGGGGCACCATATGGGCACCGATGCGACCGATTTTTTTGTACGCACCACTCGATATCTGACCGACACGTTACAGTTGGGAGCGAATTTTAATCTTCAAGAGCGGGATCGCGGACAGCCGGTCCATGAAAAGAAGCGGGAAGCGGCCGTGGATCTCACCTGGTGGTGGTCGAAAAATGTGCAGTTCATGGGGGGGTACACGTTTCAGCGTCTGACGAATCCCGGGCAGATATCAGCCATTACACCCTTTGCCGAAACCTTTGCCGCCGGCGTGACAGCAAAGAACCATTTGTTCTGGACCGCCGTGGCCGTTCAATTTTAGCCTCACAAGATTCGCTCTCGTTTGACTGAACCGGTGATTTTGGATTAGAACCTACAGTCGTTATCCACAGGCTAGGGCCGTCTCGATTCTATGCATAGACCAATCAAAGAGCTGGTGCGTTCCGTCGGTCGTGGTCCCGTGCCAAGCGGCTGGATGCGCATGGTGGTCTGGATTCTGGTGGGAGGCATCGTGCTTCCTCCTGCCCTGCTGGCGCAGACGCTGATGAATCCCGTGCTGCCACCCTCGTCCGTACCGTCAGCCGGCGGGCCGTCACTCGGCAACCAACTGTCGCCGTTTCTCCCATTCGGAAACTACGGGTTGCCGACTCCTCCTGGACAGGCCATCGTCACCAATCCGACGGCGACTCAACCGATTGTGCCTCAACATGCGCCCTGTCCGATTCCTACAGCCCCCGACCTCTCACCTGAAAACACGGTGCCGAATTTGAACGACTATTGGCCGATGGCGGCGAATAGTTTGCTCCCCACGTCCGTCGAGCAACGAATGCGGCAGGAGGAAGAAGAACGCGACCGACAGCTGGAACGGCTACAGGCAGAAAAAGAAAAGCGTGGCCTAGAGTTGCAGAGTCAAGTGGAGCGAGAGAAGCAGGGCGTGTCTCAGTTGCAAGGGCTGCAATCTGCCGTGCAGGGGGCCATCGGTGGCATGCAGGGGCAGGCTCAAAGTCAGATGAATCAGCAGAAGCAACAGGTTCAGCAAAAGCCGTTTACTGCCGAGTTATTGCGGCATCAGGATTTTTCAGTTGAAGAGGCCTTTGCGCAATTTTCGGTGTTGCAGGGAGTGAAGAGCCGCTTGAAGCAGTTCGGCTACGATTTTTTTGACGCCCATGCGGGTGGGTTTACCTCGTTGCAGGATGTGCCTGTGGGGCCGGACTATGTGATCGGCCCGCAGGATTCGCTGGCGGTTCACATCTGGAATGTGCCGGATCAAAACTTCAATCGTAGTTACATCGCTCCCGTCGAGCGCGATGGGATGGTCGTCATTCCGCAAGTCGGCGCCATTCCGGTCGGCGGACAAACCTTCTCTCAGGCTGAACGCACTATCCATGCCCGGTTGAGCATGCTCTTGAAGCGCTTCGAATTACATGTGTCGATGGCCCGTATCCGCACGATGAAGGTGTATGTCGTGGGAGAAGTGGCGCGGCCGGGGGCCTATGAACTCAGCGCGTTGGCCACTGCCTCGAATGCGATCTATGCGGCTTGCGGTCCGTCTCGATCGGGCTCCTTGCGGCAGATCCGCATTATGCGAGAGGGGAAAACGGTCGGGCAGTTGGATCTGTACGAGTTCTTGCTGCAGGGGGATCGGCGGCAGGATCACCGCTTGCAAGCTGGTGATGTGGTGCTGGTTCCGCCGCTGGGGCCTGTCGTCGCTGTCAGTGGATCGGTGAAGCGTCCGGCTATTTATGAAATGAAACCCGGCTCCCGGTTGACGGAATTGCTGACCTTGGCTGGAGGGTTGACGCCGCTGGCCGATCGCCAACGCTGTCATCTGTTTCGACAGGATCCGGCGTTACAAGAGCGGAACATGATTGACGTGGACCTCGTGCGAGCCTTCGCCTCACAGGGCTTGGAAAAGAGTCGTCCGGGCGTTGAAGGCGGCGATCCAATCCTTATGGACGGTGACTATGTCCGGCCTGCGACGTTACCCACACAGGTGGTCAATGTCGTCAGTCTCGTGGGGGCGGTGAAAAGCCCAGGGCCCTATGAGTATCGTGCCGGGATGCGTGTGAAGGACATTTTGTCACCTGAGCAACTCACGGTTGACGCCTATGCCGACCGGGCGGAGATTATCCGCACTGACCCCGCGACCTACCTCACGAAGGTGATTCCCTTCAGCCCCAAGGCGGTGTTCGAAGGGCAGGTCTCGGACAACCACGTGTTGAGTCGATTGGATCAGGTGGTGATTTCGAGTCAACAGCGACCGCCGGCCCTGGTTTTGGTTGAGGGGGAAGTGCGGCGGGCCGGGTACTTCACGATTGAGGTCGGGGAGCGCCTCAGTTCGGTCTTGAAACGCTCCGGCGGGTTTACGCCCAATGCGTTTCCAAACGGAATCGTGCTCGTGCGTGAGTCGGTGAAGCTGAAGCAGCAGGCGGAGCTGGACCGGTTTATTGCATCGGAACGACAGCGGTTGACGGCGCAATCCGCCGGGATTGCCGCAGGTACCGCCGGATTAAGCGTCATGGCTGCCGCAGGCGGGACGATGGCCGAACAACAGGTGCTGGCCTTGCGACTCCAACAGCTCGAGGCTACGGCGTCACGGATCGAACTGGGGCGAGTGATTGTGAGTTTGGATTCCATTGAGCGTTTGGAAGGGACTGAAGACGATGTCATTTTGGAATCGCGTGACCGCATCACCATCCCGACCCCTCCGCAAACGGTCGGCATTATCGGTTCTGTCAAAAACCCCAGCACGGTGGTGTATCGGCCGGGCTTGGAGTTGAATGACTATCTCCGCCAAGCCGGAGGCATCACAGAAGATGCCAACAAGCGTGAAATGTATGTCATGCGAGCGAATGGAACGAGCGATTCTTCCTACCTCTCCGCGAAGGAAATGCGTCCGGGGGATACCATTGTGGTGCCGCAGAAAATCGAAGCGCGTCCGCCTCAGTTGGCTTTATGGCAGACGGTGGCGAGTATTATCGGCAGTCTTGCTCTGACCGCGGCCGGCATTGCCGTAGTTGGTCGCTAGTCGATCGGAGCCGCTCATGGATTGGCCTTCAGACAGCCCCCACGCCCTCCTGGATCCACCTCGCCCTTCGACCGAGAGGCCTGCGGCCGAGAATTCGGTCACGCTGTTCGACTACTGGGATGTGCTGGTCGCCCGGCGGAGGATGATTGCTGGTTTCTGCAGCTTGTGCGTCTTCGTCTCCCTCGTGGTCAGCCTCCTGCTTCCCAAGGTCTACGAATCTACTTCGTCCGTCCTGCCGCAACTGGAGTCGAAGGAAGGTGGGGCATTGGCCGCCTTACTCGCTTCTCCAGCGGCTGGTGGGATGGCCCAGAATCTTGGTCTTGGTTTGCCCGGGCTGCCGACCACGCCCACGGACGTTTTTGTCTCAATTTTGAAGTCGCGTTTGATGGCCGATGAGGTCATCAAGAAATTCAATTTGATGGACCGTTATCGAGAGCCCTCGATGGTGGATACTCGGAAAGCACTGGATGACCATCTGCGGATTACCGTGACGAAGGAGAAGGTGATCAAGGTGGTGGTGGAAGACGAAGATCCGCAGGTCGCGGCGGATATGGCGAATTTTTATGTGGCGAATCTGGACCGTTTAAATCGCACGGTGACGGTGAGTAAGGCCGGACAGAATCGCGCGTTCCTTGAACGGCGACTGACGGAGACCATGGAGAGCATGGCCAAGGCTGAGGATGCGTTACGGGATTTTCAGGCGAAGAACAAGACGGTGGCTGTCGAGGCGCAAGCCAAGGTCATGATTGAAGCCGCAGCCATCATCCAAGGTCAAATCACGGCGCAAGAGGTTCAGCTGCAAGGGATGGGGAGCTATCTCTCGCCAGAGAACCCTGACCTCGCTCGAATCCGCTCGAACGTGGCGGAGCTCAAGAAGCAGTTGGCCACAATGGGCTCAGGAAGGGATTCCAAGGGAGTGCTGTCGGGGGAGCGCTTACATCCGGCTATGGTGGCTGTGCCCGACTTAGCCCTGCAGTTCGGGCGCCTCTTTCGGCAAGTCAAAGTTCAGGAGACCCTCTTTACCCTGCTGACGTCCCAATATGAGCAGGCCAAGATTGCTGAGGCTCGGGATACACCGACGGTGCAAGTGCTCGATCCGGCTGTACCTGCGGACAAGCGGACTCGCCCGCGGGTGTTGCTGAATGTGGCTGTCGCCGGAGTACTGGCACTGGTCGTCAGTGTTTTTGCGGCGTTTTTCCTCGACTATCGCGCGCGGGTTCGTCAGTTGCCGACCTCGACGAGAAATTGACGATTTTTCAATCGCAATGGTAGAATCCGCGCGGTTTCTCTGCTAGAAGGCCGGAAGTCTCAGTCGTAGGTTACATTCACATTCACCAGAATAGGAGAGCGGGATGGCTGTTCCAGTCTCCCAGATGTATACAGTGACCAAGTACGTGTTGACCCAGAAGCTTCGGGGGGTCAAACGGTATCCGCTCGTGCTCATGCT
>JACOEF010000701.1 GCA_024998705.1 Nitrospira sp. | reverse complement strand
TGAAACTTGAACCCGTCAGCCATTCAAAATCGCTTTCAGCAGGAGGCTTTCAGCCATCAATCGGAATCAGACTGATGGCCGAAAGCGGTCCGCTGGTTGCTGTCTACTTCGGGTTGACGGCCACGAACAGATTGTTTCCCTGCCGACTCAGCAAGAGCACAACCATTTCGTCTTTCTTCACCTTGGCTGACGCCTTTTGGTAATCCTCAAGGCTCTTAACCACTTCGTGGTGGACCTCTTGAATCACGTCGCCACGCTGCAACCCTGCGGATTCAGCAGGGCTGCCGGTCTCAACGGAACTGACCACCACGCCGGTGGTTTTCGCAGGAATGTTCAACTGGCTCTGCATCGCGGCATCAAGCATCTGGACGCGCAACGACGCCAAGACGTTGTCCGGCGGCTTCACCGTCTCGGCCGGAGGAGCGGCAGGACCAGGCTCCCGCTTGGCGAGCACTTCGTCAGACGGCCGCTCAGCCACCTTCACCTTCAACAGCTGCTCTTTCCCTTCACGCAGAATCTTGATATCGGCATCCTTGCCGACCGCCATCCGCGCGACTAAGTTCCGCAGCTGACTGACGCTCTGCACCTCTTTGCCGTTGAACGCAATGACCTCATCGCCACGGCGCATGCCCGCCGTATGCGAGGGACCATTCTCATTCACATCGCTGATGAGCACGCCCTTGCGTTCCTCAGGCAACTTGAAGGACTTCGCCAGTGCCGGGGTAATTTCCTGAATCGCCACGCCCATCCACCCGCGCACCACTTTGCCCATTTTCGTCAGGCTGTCAACGATGTCCGTCGCGATGCTGCTCGGAATGGCAAAACCAATGCCTTCGGATCCGCCCGTGCGGGAGAAGATCGCCGTGTTGATGCCGATCAACTTGCCCTGCATATTGACCAGCGCTCCGCCGGAATTGCCCGGATTGATGGCCGCATCGGTCTGAATAAAGTCTTCGTAATCGGCAATGCCCACGTTCCCGCGTCCCAGGGCACTGATAATGCCCATGGTCACGGTTGAGCTCAGTCCAAACGGACTACCCACCGCAAGCACCACGTCACCGACCTGCAACTCGTCATAATCCGCCCACTTCATGGAGCTCAGGTCTTTGGCTTCGATCTTTATGATGGCCAAATCCGTCTTCGGATCGGTTCCGATGATCTTGGCCGGAAATTCACGTCGGTCCGACAGAGTCACAGTGATTTGGGTCGCGCCTTCAACCACGTGGTTATTGGTGACGATATACCCGTTCGGCTCAAGGATTACACCGGATCCGGCACTCTGCTCAGGGCGGTGGGGGCCACCACCAGGAGGGCCTGGAGGGCCACCGGGGCCACCAGGCGGTTCCATACCAGGCGGCTCGTCACCAGGGCCGGGAGGCGGGCCACCGAATGGTCCGCCCGGAGGAAGCTGACGACGGCCTTCACGACGCCCCTCCCCTCCACCGGTAACGGCAATGTTGACGACTGCAGGGGTGACCGACTTGACGATTTCTGAGAATCCCTGCGCAAACGCCGGGGGGATACCTGCCGCCTGAGCCTGAGCCCCTGGCTGCATTCCGCCGACTAGGAGCGTGGCAGCAATCATGGGGATCCCTGCCAGTACGGACAGCACTTTCCTGCGCCGATGTCGATACGTCATGTGTACTCCTCTGGAAGCCTGAAAATGAGGAACCATCCTCCGCGCCATCGTGAACAAGTCATTCTACACTAATCACAGAATCGCCTTCAAAGAGGAAAACGCGGGGCCCGTTTCGCGGATGAACACTGGTCAGGGCCTAGACGTCGCGGCCAACTCAAGCTCCCGCTGTTCGACCCAGGCTCGCTGTAGATTCCCAGCCAATTGCTTCGCTGCCTGCTCCATCGACACCAAACGGAGCGTCGCAGGGGCGCCTTCATAGGATGGCGGCCAGATGCGCCGCTCCGGATCCTGCGGTCGCAGATAAATGACCGGATACCACTGCGAAATCCCAGGTGCCGTGGGACTGTCTAACGTCGCCATGCCTCTCCCC
>JACOEF010000470.1 GCA_024998705.1 Nitrospira sp. | reverse complement strand
CGCATTACGGTGGCGACCACGATGTTCACTCCGGGCGGCTCGCATTCGGAAGTCGAGATTCCGGAAATCCTCGAGCATCTTCGGCCGCAGTATCCCGGAGTCGAACTCCGTTATGCCTGGCCGTTTGATTTGGCCCTGGTTGCAGGCACGCTGGCCGAGCAGGTACGGCGATTTTCCTAGTTCGCACCAAACGACGCCTTGCTCGGGAGGACGGACGGAATGTGGGTTAGGTGTGGGGCGCACCCTAGGGGCATCGGTGAATGACCGATTTCATCTGGGCGGTGACCCGTGTAAAATCAGCTCCCATTCTGGAGGAACCCACACGGCCACAGTGGCTTGACGATGCTGGGGCTCCAAGGGAGTAGAGGATTTGCCATGTTGCATGATGACCTTGTCGCCGCGTTTCAGAAGACCCAGTCGTTCAAGTGGGATCCGACAGGCGGATTCAAACTCGCATCCGGGTTGATGAGTCCGTTTTACGTGGATTGTCGCACTCTGATGGCGTTCCCCCACGCCAGGCATCTGGTTGCACAACGGGCCTGGGAGGTGACCAAGGGACTCGAAGTGGATTGTCTCGGGGGCTTGGAGATCGGGGCGATCTCGATTGCGACGACGATCTCGGACTTTGCGTATTTAGCGACGCCTCGCCGTGAGTGGCGGACTTTTTTTGTGAGAAAGCAGCCCAAGGACCATGGGTTGGGCAGGTTGGTGGAGGGGGTCGTGCAGGTGGGAGACCGGGCCCTCATCGTCGATGATGTGTTGACCAGCGGGGGATCCGTCCTGAAGGCCATCACGGCTGCGCGTGACGCGGGGTTGAAGGTGACCGACGCGTTAGTCATCGTCGATCGGAAAGAACAGGATGGCCGTGCCCGCATCGAAGCCGCCGGAGTGAGAGTGCTGAGCCTTCTGACGATCGACGATCTGACGAAGGGGCAGAGTCGCTCGTCCTAGCTCATTTACACTGAAATTGAATGCCCCAACGACGCTCTTCGACGATGTCGTTCGCGCCTGCGATGGGACTGGCTTGACGCAGTCGTCCCTTGGTTTCTCCTTCGCGTACACTCGTCCAGCCGCCTGGGCATTTTTCTTCCATGAGTTGCACGGCTTCCTTTCGGAACGACGACAGGAGGTTTCCCTGTTCGGCGCGATAGGGGTAGACGACCACGCCGCCGTTGTCGACCTCTTTGACCAGGATGGCGCCTTCCCCGCAGCCGGAGGCCGTCAGGGCGATGGACAGAACGCTCACTCTTGACCAGCTTTTCATAGGGCTCCTATCATAGACCGTACGTCAGATAACCTGTTTGGCATGACTAAAGGAGTGGCAACCATGAGATATCTGAGCGGTCTTCTCTGTCTGGGAGTGCTGTGTGGCCTTCTCTTGGAGGGGCCTCAGGCCATCTTCGCATATCATTCCTATACGTTGACGGTGCAGCAACTGCGAGCCGGTTTACTGAAGGCCCCTTCGACGGGGGCGAAGGGGTTTCTGTTGGTCGATGTGCGTTCGCCTGAGGAGCATGTCTCCGGCATGATTCCGGGGACCGATCGAAACATCGACTTTCGTGAGATGCAGGCGCGGCATCGGGAACTTGGCGCGGCCCTGGACGATCATATTGTTGTGTATTTCCAGTCCGGCCATCGCAGCAACATTGCCGCTGAAACGTTGGCCGATCTGGGCTACACGCACGTCTACAATGTCGTGGGCAGCATGAATGCCTGGATGGAGGCTGGGTTTCCCGTCGCCCCTGCTCGCTAGGTCTGGTCATCGGTCGCGTGATGAGCTTGCGGTGTTTGGGGACGGGAGGCTGCGCGTCGGTGTCCGTGGGCTGATGCCGATGACGGTCGGCAGTGGAATATGCACACCGATGTTGCCCGCCAGGAGCGATCGCCATGTGGCTTGCGTGGTGGTTTCCTGGGTGGCGTGGAGCAGATCCGGGCTCGCAATGACATCGGACGAAGCGCCTCCGTCCATGGCCATGGCCTGCTGAATCGACGGCAGTTGCCGATGCAGGCAGTCGGCGAGGTGATGCAGCGAGACGACATCCGCTGTCTTGATGACGAGAATGGCGCCCTCCCCGTCTTCGGCCACCACGGTTTGAAACGCCCGTTTTCCGCTGTCCCGAACCCGGAGCTTCCCTGTCCTGTCGAACAGCATCAGGGATTGCGCCGCTTCCCGGTAGAGCGGAGCCTCTTCTGCAAATCCGTCGAAGGCCAGGTCCAGCACGCGGGCTTTCCGGAGTTTCCCGTCGATCGGTTCCGCCGCGAACAGCCCTTGCCACGAATGATGCTTCTTGCTGCCGAGTGAACGCCCGTTTTTCAGCAAGACACCCAGGTACGAATAATCTTCGCGAAACAGGCCTGCGTTAAACAGCACGTATGCATCGGTCCGTTGCTGCCAGTCGTGAATGGAGAGCGGGGTGCGGAGGCCTTCATCGCGATACTGATAGATGGTAAATCGAAACCGTTCAGGATCGATCTGCAGCATGAGAAGGGACGGAACCTGAGGGCAGGCGTCGATGGGGCTCCAGAACGCCACGTGCATGCCCGTGACCAATCGTTCCCATGGGACCCCTGTGGTGGCAGCCGTGACGGTCTGGGGTCCGTTGCCGATGGAAAGGGCCATCAGACTCCAGAATAGGAGCGCCATCCGGTAAACGGGTCGCCGACTCTGTGTGCGGCTGTCATTCATCATATCCCAGTACGCGGTACCTTCTCGACGTCGGGCCGTGCAGGAGATCTCATGGGACTTCAGTATAAAAAGGATGGGCCCAGGGGGTCAAATTCGTCGAGCGCTCTGCCTGTGTGGTCTGTGCGAGATGAGTCAGGACGCTCGCGCGCTACGTGGGGCCTGGTCTGGTGTGGAGGGGTGTTGCGCATTGACCGTGCCGGGCGCGGAGGAGTCGAGCAAGGCGCGAATTGTGCGTAGGAGCACATCCGGGGTAAAGGGCTTTTGTAGAAATGTCGTACGGTGGGGGTTCATGCCCTTATTCACGGAGATATCATCCAGGTACCCCGACATGAACAGCACTCGAAGATTCGGCTTAATCACGCACAGGTGCTGGGCGAGTTCGCGACCGTTCATTCCCGGCATCACCACGTCGGTGAGCAAGAGGTCCACATGGTAACTCTGTTGTGTGGCCGTGAGACAGGCTTCGACTCCATTCTTGGCCTCAAGCACCTGGTAGCCGGTTTTGAGCAGTTCGTGACGGACCAGGTCGCGTACCCCGGTATCATCTTCGACGAGAAGAATGGTTTCCGATCCCTGGCGCAGGTGGCCCTGAGGGACCGTGGTATTCGCCACCGACGCTTGCGGGTTCACGCGCGGGAAATACAGGTCAAAGGTGGTGCCATGTCCGACCTGGCTCCACACATCGATGCCGCCTCCGCAGGTCGTGACGATACCGAACACGGTGGACAAGCCCAGTCCCGTGCCTTTGTGCTCTTCCTTGGTGGTAAAAAACGGTTCGAATAAATGGGAGAGGACGTCGGCATCCATGCCGCACCCGGTATCGGTGACGGTCAGTTTCACATATTGTCCCAATGGGAGTGGATGTAGATGATGCATCGGGGTCCGTGTGAGTTCTGTTTGCGACGTTTCAATCGCCAGCAGGCCTCCGTTCGGCATGGCATCCCGCGCATTCACGACCAGATTCATGAGGACCTGTTCCAGTTGGCTGGGGTCGGCGTTCACATGGCCGTCATAGGGATCGGGGCGGATGACCAGCTGAATATCTTCACCGATGAGTCGCCGGAGCATGCTGTCTACATTGCCGACGACCGAGTTGAGCGACAGGGCTTTCGGTTCCACCGCCTGTTTCCGACTGAAGGCCATGAGTTGGCGAATGAGGCTTGCGGCGCGTCCGCCGGCTTTCTGCATCTCTTCAATCTTGGTACGGATGGGATGATCGGGGTGCAATTCTCCCAGGAGGACCTGGCTATGTCCCATGATGCCCGTCAACAGATTGTTGAAATCATGGGCGAGTCCTCCTGCGAGCCGCCCGACGGCTTCCATCTTCTGGGCCTGACGAAATTGCTTTTCGCTCATGCGCAGCGCGTCTTCCGCCCGTCTGCGTTCCAGCCGTTCGTCGAGTTCGCGCAGGGTTCGCTTGATGGAGGGGCCCAGACGTCCAAGACGCTGCTTGGAGATGTAGTCGGTGGCTCCACGCTGCATCATGTCGATGGCGAACTCTTCTCCTTGGGCACTGGAGACAAAGAGAAACGGCATGTCCGGATGCAGGGTTCGCGTGAGCGAGAGGGCGTCGGCGCCGTCGAAACCGGGGACTGCGGTGTCGGCGAGAATGAGACTGAACCCCTCCTGGCGGAGGGCCGCCAGAAACTCCTCCCGCGTCTGGACGCGCTTGAGCTGGCACGGAATGTCGGCATCTTTGAGGGCAGTGGCGATGAGCGCCGCGTCGGCGGAGTTGCTCTCGAGATGGATGATGCGCAGCGGCTGAGACATCGTGTGTACCGAGAACAGGGGGCCTGTCAGGGTTACGTCGATCGGCCGGTTGCGCGGCTTAGCGCTTCGGGAGGGGGCTCGTTGATCATCCCCCAGAATACACCGAGCTCCTTCACGGCCTTGAGGAACTGATGAAACTCGACCGGTTTCACCACATAGGCGTTCGCGCCCAAGGCATAACTTTCCACCAGGTCCCGCTCTTCGCGGGAGGAGGTGAGCATGACGACCGGGATCGGTTTTAGGGCAGCGTCGTTTTTGATCGTGCGCAACACCTCCAGGCCGTCGACTTTCGGCATTTTCAAATCGAGGAGGACGACGGCTGGATTGCCTTGGAGGCGAGTCTTGAAAGGGCAGCGGCAGTAGAGGTAATCCAACACCTCCGCGCCGTCATGACAGAGAATGACTTTGTCGGCCAGGTGGTGTTCCTCCATCGCCGCCAGCGCCAGTTCCGCATCGCGTGGATTATCTTCCGCCAGTAAAATGGGTTTGGTGAGAGTCATGCCGATGTCCTTGCCATCGGGAGGCTGACGTAAAAGGTTGCGCCTTCGCCGAGCGCGCCTTCTGCCCAGGCTTTCCCGCCATGTCGGTGCATGATGCGTCGGACATTGGCTAGTCCGATGCCGGTTCCCTCGAACTCATCCGCTCGATGGAGCCGCTGAAAGACGCCGAACAGTTTGTTGGCGTACTGCATATCAAATCCTACCCCATTGTCTCGTACGAATAACACTGCTTCATCCTGCCCGTTCATCCGGCTTCCGATCTCAATAGAGGCTTGCGCTTGCGTCCCGGTAAACTTGATGGCGTTGGCCACCAGATTCATAAACACCTGCCGTAGCATGGCTGCGTCCCCCGTGACATCCGGGAGTTGAGCGATTGTCCATGAGATCGTCCGATCTTGCAAGTCATGTCGAAGATCATGCAGCACGGATGCGATCAATTGGTTGAGGTTGACCGTCCCGTGCAACATTTCCTGACGGCCCATGCGGGAAAAGACTAACAGATCGTCGATGAGTTGTCCCATTTTGGTGGCTGATTCAGAAATCGTCAGGAGATACCGTTTGGCCTTGTCGTCGAGGGAGATGGACGCCGCTTTCGTGAGCAGCGACGCGTAGCCGTCGATATGCCGCAGCGGTGCGCGCAAATCGTGTGACACGGAGTAGCTGAAGGCTTCGAGTTCCTTGTTGGCTGCCTCCAGGCGTTCTCCCCGTCGGTGGAGCTCCTCCGCGATCCGACGGCGGGCGGTAATGTCATGACGAATCAGGTAATACACCGCTACCAGGAGGACGAAGAGCAGGAGGGCGCCGATGATCAGAAGGATGATGCTGGAGCGCGTGGTCGTGGTGGATTCGATCACCCGTTGTGCGAGGGCCTTGGTCTCGTCCTGTTCCATCTGAGCCTGGAGCCGACGCGCGGAGTCGAGAGCGGTTCTGGCGACACCGGCCAAGGCCATCGTCCGTACCGATTCGAATCCCGTGTCGTTTCTCAAGTCGATGGCGGCGCGTTCTTCGCGCAGTTGCTGTGAAATCAGCTGCTCGAGTTGTGCGACGCGCCCACGCTGGATGCTGTCCACGTCCGTGAGGTCCCGCAGGTACCCGATGTACTCCGGTGCACGTTCCCGCAGCGTATTGTAGGCGGCCAGGTAACTCTCGTCACCGGTGACGAGAAACCGCCGGTGGCCGTTCGCGGCGTCGTCGATGGCTTCCCCCGTTGCGGCCAGGGACTGGATGAACTCATGACTCCGTTGATCGTGGTGACCGTTGCGGATCAAGACCGTCATGTTGCGATACGAGATGGCGGAAATGACCAGGATGCCCGCAAATACGAGTCCGAAGCCAGCCAGGACGCGCTGTTCAATGGACCGCTGCTGAAATGCCAGCACCCACGGGAGGACAATCGAGAGGCGGGTGAGCATGCGCTGGTTCCAGGGAGGGGTGGGAAGGACGCACTCGACGTCTGCGTCGACGACCTGTTGAGGTTTCGGTTCGTCCATGCCCATAGGAAATCCACGCGGAAGAATGAAGCGGGGCTGCTCAGGGCAGCGGTGCCTTGAGTAGTTGCTCAAAGAACTGCACGCTGTATTGTAACAGAAGGTATTGATACGAGAAGGGATTTGATCGAAATCGTGGAGTCTGCCCGGCGCTATTCCCTATCCACCGAAGGGAGTCACGGGGGGCGTCAGAGAGGCAGCAGGGCCGAGGAGATTCGAAAACATCAAAGTAGCCGACACGGCCCAGTCGAGGAACGGTTGTGGATAGATGCCGATCACCAGCGTTCCCGCGAGGCCGACATAAATCACCGCCCGCAGGGGGCCCGTGGTCTTGATGGGAGAAGAATCGAGGGGTTCGTTGATGTACATTTTCTTGACGACAATCAGGTAGTAGTACATCGACACGACGATGTTGATCAGGCCCACCGTAATCAGGACGTAGAGGCCTTCCTTGATCGCTGCGACAAAGATATATAGTTTGCCGATGAAACCCGCGAGCGGAGGTACCCCGGCCAGCGACAACAGGAAAATCAACATCGCAAAAGCCAGAAAGGGCGAGCGCCGGTTAAGGCCGCGGTAGTCGTCGATTTCATCGCTGCCCACTGCGTTGCTGATCGCCATGATGACGGCGAAGGCGCCGAGGTTCGCAAAGAGGTAGGTCAGGAGGTAGAACAAAATGGAATCGGTCCCCATCTTGGTTCCCGCCGCGAGGCCAATCAGGACGTTGCCGACCTGCGCAATGCCGGAATAGGCCAACAGGCGTTTCACATTGCGTTGGGCGATGGCCACGATGTTGCCATAGGTCATGGAGAGGATGGATGCGGCTACGATCAGCAATGCCCAGGCCGGCTTGAGAGTCGCCAATGCCACGAGGAACAGGCGCAGGAGAATTGCAAAGGCGGCCACTTTGGGTGCGATCGAGAGGAAGGCCGTCACGGGCGTCGGTGTACCGTGGTAGGTGTCAGGGATCCAGGAATGAAACGGCACGGCGCCGATCTTGAACCCCAACGCGGCAAAAATGAGCAGGAACCCGATGACGAGACCGGTGGTCGGAGTCGCGCCGGCCATATCCGAAAAGACCAGTTTGCCTGTTTCGCCGTAGACCAGGCTGATGCCGTAGGCGAGCAAACCGGCGGCAAAGACCCCGAGGATGAAAAATTTGAGACCCGCCTCGTTGGACGCCATATCGTCGCGCAGATAGGACACGAGGACATAAAACCCGAATGTCGCGAACTCAAGGGTGACGAACAGCGACAGCAGATCGTTGGCCGAGGTCATGAACATCATGCCTAATGCCGACATGACGACGAGGAAGTAGTATTCGCCTCGGAAGAAAGAAAACCGGTGTACGTAATCGATGGAGAGCAGAATGACCAGGATCGTCGCAAGGAGAATCATTACCTTGAAGAAGATCGCCATCCGATCCAGCACGAACATTTTGGCGAAGAGCGTGCCGGTAATACCGGTCATGTCAAACCAGGCGAGGCAGCCCAGTGTAATCATCAATCCAAGAATGCTGAGATAGGCCAGCTGTTCTTGTACGATTCGTTTGAATGAAAAATCGACGATCAGGATGACGCAGAGCCAGGCCGTCAGAAAGAGCTCTGGCAGGAGGAGCAACAGGTCGCTGGCTGAGAGGGTCAGGGAAAAAGTCATCGCGGGCTCACCTTCGCAAGGGCTTCACGGGAAGCAGATAAGGGTACGGTCGGCGAGGTGGCATGTGGCATCTTCATGGGGTGCTCCGCGACCGGGACGACTTTGG
>JACOEF010000700.1 GCA_024998705.1 Nitrospira sp. | reverse complement strand
TCGCAGAATCTCTTCAGCCTCAGTCTCATTCAGCGCTGGCGTGCCTCGCGGGAAGCGCTTCGGGTCGCGGAGTTTGACGCCCAAAGCAGCCGCTTCGATACGATGGCCAGCACAGGCTTGGCCTATCTCGAAGGGGTCAAAGCGGCCACGGCGTTGTCCATGCGTCAGGCCAATCTCCGGTTAATTCAGGAGCTGTTGGCGACGGCCAAGGTTCGACAGCACGAAGGGGCGGCAACCGGATTAGAGGTCGCCCGTTTGGAAGGGCAACTCGCCAACGAACAGCAGCAGGTCGGGGCGGCACAGGCTGAGCTGGACCGGGCTAAGAACACCCTCGGGAATCTGTTGGGGCTCACCTTTGAGGTCCGGATGACGCTCACTGATCAATTGCAGCTCCAGGTGCCGGAAGCCGCGGCGGCGCAGGCGGCGTGGGAGCAGGCCGTCACCAATCGAGCCGAGGTGCAGGCGCAGGCCAAGCGGATCAAGTCGGCGGAACTCAGCTATTCCTCCGTGACCGGAGAGCGCCTCCCGTCCTTGGTCGCGCAGGGCGACACGGGCCTGATCGGCAATCGTTGGAACAATAGCCTGGATACGTACAATATGGCACTCTTACTGCAGATTCCTTTGTTCGACGGCGGCCAACGCGAGGGACGGATCAGTACGGCCCGGAGCCAGGTGCGACAAGAGGCCTTTCGAATGCAGGTGGTGCTGAATCAGGTGCGGGCCGAGGTCAATGAAGCCCGTATCGCGCTGGCCGCAGCCAGAGACAAGGCGGCGCTGGCCCAGGCGGGGTTACAGGCCGCAACGAAAGAAACGATCTTGGCCAAAGACCGCTATGCCATCCTCACGGCCGCCAGCCAGTTTGATGTGATCACCGCCATCACGTCGATGGCGCGGGCTCGCGAGAATCTGGTTGGGGCGTTATTTGAACTCAACGCCGCCCGGGTGAATTATGCACGGGCGACGGGGACATTGGAGTCGTTGGGGTAGGGGCTCCGCACAACCTTGGTGGCGTGAAGAGTTATTCGTGGGACCAGAGGATACGAAGGCCTTGCAGGAGGTCTGGTGTCGAGGCGGTGAGGTGAGAGGTGGTCGAAGCCATTGAGGCGGGAATAAATTGGGCGAAGCAATGCACCTTCACGGAAGAGGGTTGGTCATGAGGAATCGAGAAATCGGACTGACAATGCGGTTGCTGGTTGCTGTGATGGTTCTGGGAGGGCTCACGGGAAGCAGCCATGCGGGGCTCTTTGGAGCAGACGAGACGCCTGGCGAGCGGTTTCGGAAGGCCATGGAGAAAATTAGGCTGAGTTGTGAGGGCCGGAAGCTGGCTCCGGGAGAAATGTGTGGAGAGGTGGCCAAGCTGAAACCAGCTGATCCCTTGGCGACCGAGGAGGGCCGGTTCGCCCACTCCATCACAATTCCAGACCCGGTATCGGCAGACAGTGGCTACAAGCCGGGCATGACGAGTCAGGAATACTTTGACCACCTCTGCAAGGCCGAAGCCGGGGAGTTCATCTACAAGACGGTAGAGAATGTCGACGGGCTGTACATGATGCGGCCGCGAACGAAGGCAACCGATTCT
>JACOEF010000255.1 GCA_024998705.1 Nitrospira sp. | reverse complement strand
GGGAGGTCAAGAGTCCCGCCAGGTTGGCCTTGCCGGTGACCGCCAGCTCATCGACATTCGCCGCGATCTCCGTGAGCACCACATCATACCCGGCCACGCCGGGCGCCACGCGGATGTGGCTGTGCAGATTGGCGCCGCCTTGCAGTTGAACCGGCACGGGGCGCGGCCCGAAGAAATCGGCGGCTTCACGCAGGCGCAGGTTGGTGGTTTCGATCTCCCCGTCGAATTGAAACACCGGATGGACGGAATAGGGCGCTTCGGCCGACAGCGATGAAGAGGACTCGCTCAAGCTGATGGTGCCGGTCAGGGAAAACGACGAAGGGGCCGCTTCTGCCGGCCATGAAGCAGAGATGTGGAGGTCGCCCTGGGCCTTGCTCGGATAGACCTTCAACGCCATCTCGACCGATTCGAGCTGGGTGGAGCGGACGCCGTCCGGACGGGCTTCGTCCGTGATCGTAATGTGCCCGTGCTGAATCGTGGCTTCGCGAACTTGCAGGAGACGGCTGAACATCTGATAGGCCGACTCGTCTTTCGCCGCGGAGGGGAGCCCGGCGAGCACATTCCAATGCCCCGATCGATTGCGGACCAGTGTCACGGTTGGTTCGTCGAGAAAGATCCGCTTGGCCACAACCTGTTTCTTCAGTAGCGGCAGGAGGCGTAAGACAATGTCGATTTCTTTGGCCTGGAAGACGATGTGTGTCGGGTCGTCGTGACCGTAGACACCGACGTTGGAAAGCTCGAGCCGGAGGCTGGGCAGCAGGACCAGCTTGATCCGATCCACCTCGATCTTGCGCCGCAGACTGGTTTCGAGTTGCTGAAGGAAGAAATTCTTGATGATGTCGACGCCGAACAGCTCGCGTGAATAGAGGAGAAGGAGTGCGCCCACGACCACGAGGCCGAGCAGCGATAACACCACAACGCGCGGACGAACCCTCACTCCACCTCCATTGGCAGGTCAAAGTTGCAGTGTACTGGATGCGCAAGAGGGAAATCCATACGAGGCGTGGCCACGTAGACTCGTATTTCGTGAAGCGTCACTCGTTCAGAGGCCATCAGCTCAGATCCCAAAACGAGATACGCTTCACGAGAGACGAGATACGACGTATGAGAGACGAACAACGAGATGCGGGAAGCCTCGCAAATAACTTTCTTCGGTTGGTGCGAGCCAGTCTATAATGCCCCGCGCTCGCGCATGGCGCTGAGAACCGGAGGACTGAGTGGCAGTCGGCAAGTCGGCAACCGCACCGCGATGGGGAATTCTCGGCCTCCTATTTGCGATCAGCGCTGTGACCTACATAGATCGGGTCAACATTTCCGTGACGGCGCGACAGATGATGCCGGCCTATGGCCTGACGGATCAGGACATGGGTTACATCTTTTCCGCCTTCGTGTTCGGCTACGCGCTCTGTCAGATTCCTGGTGGATGACTGGGCGATCGTTGGGGCGCCCGGGTGGTGTTGGCCGGTGCGTTGGTCTGGTGGTCGTTGTTTACGGCCTTGACGGCGGTGGCTGCGACCCTTCCATTAGCCGCCTTGGTCGGGACGGTCGGCGCCCTGATCGTCGTGCGGTTTCTCCTCGGTGTGGGTGAAGCCGTGGCCCTGCCGAATTTCAATCGCGCCGTCGCCGATTGGATTCCCCCGGCGCAGAGAGGACTCGGCATCGGCATTGCGATCGGCGGCATCGGCATCGGCGCCGCAATCACCCCTCCCCTCGCCTCCTGGGTCATGGTGAACTATCACTGGCAGACGGTCTTTTACCTCTCCGCCTTGATCGGTCTGGTGGTGGCCCTGTTGTGGGTACTCTGTTCCCGGGAGCAGAAGGCGGCAGACGGCGCGGCCTCGTCACAACCGCGCGTGGTTGTTCCCTGGCGGCAATTTGCGGCTTCGTCATCCCTGCGCTGGCTGGTGCTGAGTTATGCCTGCCTCGGCTACGTGGCCTACATCTACATGTCCTGGTTTTATCTGTACCTCGTGAACGTGCGCGGCATCGATCTGTTGCGCGGTGGTTGGCTCGCGGCTGCGCCCTTTGTCGCGATCCTCGTCTTCTGTCCGCTTGGTGGTTGGACCACCGATCGCCTGGTCTCGACCCTCGGTTTGACGAAGGCCCGCATGAGCGTCGGCATGATCGGCATGGGGCTGGCCGGGGGACTCATCGCCGTCGGCGCCTGGGCCGACTCACAAGCCGTCGCCATCGCCTCCCTCTCGCTAGGGGCCGGCTGGCTGTATTTTACGGTGGGGGCCTACTGGAGTGTGACGACCGATCTCTCCAAGGCCCATGCGGGGACCCTGTCGGGCGTGATGAACATGGGGGCGAACGTGGGCGGGGTGATTTCCCCCAGCCTCACCCCCTGGCTCGCCGATCAGTGGGGTTGGACAGCCTCGTTACTTGTCGCGGCGCTCATCGCCCTCTGCGGCGGCGTGATGTGGATGAAGATCGATGCGAGCGAGGGATTGCGGGAGTGAGGCGGTGGAACGGTGTCACCTGCACGGGGACATTGATCTGGAAATTCAGCACGGGCAATTCGTCATGCGCCACGTTTGCCCTGCCGCTCATCCTCTGATATAGTACAAGTTGATATCATAAGTTGATGGTAACTGGAGGTATTGATGAGTACCATTACCGTGACATTGCCGGACGAATTGCTCAAGCGCTGCACCCGCTATGCCGAATCTCTCCACGTATCGAGGGCGGCATACATCCGACGATCCCTGGAACGCATGAACCGCGAAACCGAGCGACGGCTTCGTGCCGATCGTCTCACTCATGCCTCGCACAAAGTGCGCGACGAAAGTATGCGCATCAACGCGGAGTTTGATGCGATTGAGACAGACCTTGATGCGTAAGCGTGGCGAGATTTGGCTGGCCGACTTCAGTCCTCGGCGTGGGACGGAACCGGGAAAGACCAGACCTGTACTCATCGTCCAAGCCCAAGCGTTGCTCGATGCCGGACATCCCTCCACCCTGATCATTCCCCTCACCACCCAGCTCATCGACGATGCGGAACCGCTCCGTCTCCGAATTACGGCCCAGGGCAAACTTCGGAAAGACTCCGATCTGCTGTTGGATCAACTCCGCGCGATCGATAACCAACGATTGATCGAAGGTCCATTGACTCGCCTCAGCACGATCCAACTCAGGGCCATCACCCACGCCGTCAAAGAAGTGATGGATCTCGGCTAGTTCCAGAAAAGACTCCAAGCACTGTTGCAATTGCCACCTGAGCAGGCTGGCTCTATTTCATGGTCGGCGCCTAGTGGGTCGTGACGACCGGTCTTTTTTGGGGCAGGGTAATTTCCCGCAGCCTCCACCTTGGCTTGCCGATAGCTGGGGCTGGATGGCTTCACTGCTGTTGGCCTCGGTCATCGCCCTCTGCGGCGGCGTGGCGGGTTCATGAAGGAGAACGCTCGAAGTTGGACGAAGCCGGGGATCAGCGGTTCAGCTGACTGGTTTTGGAAGCCACTCCGTGGAGAAAGGGTCGATGCAAGGGTGCTAGCGGAGTCGGTGTAACCACTGAAGCCTGCCCGATTCACGAACTTTCATCAATAGCGGGTCATTGAACGTCCTCACGGATCCTCGCAGCCATCGAGGCGACGCGTGCAACGTCAAGGCTCATGACGATGTCGACTGAGTCTAACGTCTCGACCGGGAACCATTCCGCCTCCAACGCATCACCAGCCGCCTGCGGGACGCCCGAAATCCACTCGCATAACACGGCAAGCAACACATAATGGGTCACCAACTGTCCACTCGCGTTTCGATGGAAGGCGTCGACCGCCGTGAACACGTGCAGCGGGCGCACGACGAGACCGGTCTCTTCCGCCACCTCCCGTGCCGCGGCAGCCTGGATCGGTTCTCCCGGCTCGATCTTGCCACCGGGAAAGCCCCACTTTCCCGCGTCCGGCTGATTCGCGCGGCGGACGAGTAGAACCTGGCCGCCTCGCAGCACTACTCCGATCGCCGCCGCAACTGGTGTGACGGTCGTGGCCGGCAGCGATCCTTTCTGCGCCTTCGTCTTGCCATGGTGACTCATGTGAGGATTCCTCCAATCCGACGTGTATGAGGCTGCGGAGGCTGGATGCCGTAACCGGGTTGCGTCCACGTCGTGCACGCATTTCTCATCTTCCGATGGGAAGCGAAGTTGGCAGCCGCAAAGTGCAACGGGCAGCAATCAGGCTAGGCAGTCTGCCTCACACTGTCAAGCAGGCCGCACAGGGCTGTCCGCCGACCGGCGCCGGTTTTCGAAGCGGGGGCGATATCCAGCGTGACGGAAAGTTGGCTGCGCCGTTGACCGGACTTTCGAAGACCCAGGCGAATAGGTTGTCAGGCGTGATGAATATGGTCGCGAATCAAGGCGAGCCCATCTCTCCGGGCCTGTCCTCCTTACCGGGCGATCTCTGAGGGAGGAGGCCTCGTTACTTGTCGCGGCGCTCATCGCCCTCTGCGGCGGGGTGAGGTGGATGAAGATCGATGCGAGAGAGAGATTGCGGGAGTAGGCGCAACGGAGGGGCTCAGTCTGTTGCGCGGGGTGGTGCCGCACAGGCAGCACCACCCCATGGCTGAGGTTTCCGTGACGGCCGAGGTAATGGGTCTTCCGTCGGCCGGCGGGTGTCTTTTCTTATTTGCTCCCCTCCTGGAAGATCTGCTTGAGATCCTGTACGTCCTGCTTGATGGCCGCGCCTTCCTGCTTGAGTTCCTCGCCGGTTTGCTTGATGGCATCGCGGGTATCGGTCACAGCTTGAGTGGCGCTGGTCTTCTCGGTTTGAATACGCTCTTTTGTGCCCTGCGTGACGGTCTTCACGTCTTGCTTGACGGCTTCCCGGGTTTGGCGAGCAGTCTCGGCTGCCGTCGGCTGTCCCGTCTGCGGGTCGGCCGCGCATCCCATGGTCAGGCTGAGGCCGCCGGCTACCATCGCGGCCATGACGATTCGCGTTCCTGTCGATGTCTTCATGCGTGACTCCTTTCGGTTGTTCAGAGCAGGGCGAAAAGGACAAGCCTCTTGAGTATAGTCGGCAATCGGCATTTGGACAAGGCATGTTCCTCTGACTCTACGTAGCGCAGCTCCGAAGGCAAGACGTAGCGTGTTGCCTCACAGGTGAACACCCTCTGTGCGGCTCCGCCCAGGTTGTCGAGGCTGACAGCGAGCTTGTGAAACGTCTCTCGTGGGGCGAAGACACGCGGCTCGTCCGGATGGCCTTGAGCCGGTCCTGCCCCTCATGCGCGGGTGACATCGGCCGGTTGCGGCACTCCGGAGGAATCCAGGTCATAGGCGTAGGCCTCTTTCATCTGGATATTTCCGCTATCGGTATAGACGAACAGACGTTTGCCGTCGGTGCGTGTTTTCACGAGACCGTAGGCGGTGCGGCTGAAGCCGTAGAATGGACCGCGTTTCTTGGCCTTCTTGTCGTCCTGCAGGCGGGACGGGCCTTCCTCTTCAAAGAACGCCACCAACTCGGTGACGAAGATGAGCGGTTCGGGCACTCGTGACCATTTTCCCAGCGCCCCCATGAGCGTGGCTCGCGGATGGATGTATTCTTTTCTCGCGCTTTCGTCCCCGCTCGACACCACGCTCAGGATCGGCGACACCGCTTGAATGAACGCGCCGGAGAAATCGGCCGATCCATGGTGGGGCACCTTGAACACTTCCGATCTTAAGTTAAGGTTCCCTCGGTTGTGTTCTCGTGCCAGGAACCGGCTGGCTTCATCGTTGAGATCGCCAGAAAACAAGAAGCTGAACCCGCCATAGATCAGACGAAAGACGATCGAATGGCCGTTGATGGTGTGGGAGGCGGAATGACCGGTTAAGCCTTCGTCGCGGTCGTTCAAGGACTCATGACCGATCCTCGGTCCTTTCGGTGGCTCCCCGAGAAACTTCAGCGCCGGTTGTCCGTTTACCGTGGTGGTGATCGGCCCCAAGGTCTCGATGCGTAGATCGCCTTGATTGAAGAACTCAAAGGCCTGGTTGTCGCCGAACTGGAGCCGTCGGAACGCCACTTCGCTGCGGCTGTTGTACACGGCCAAGGTCTGTTTCCATTCGCGAAACGGCTCGTTCATCTCCGAATCGGCCACGTCGAGCAGATTATCCTCCAGCCCTATGAGGTAGAGTTATCCGTTGTCGGTCTTCGTGGGTCCCAAGAGTTTCGTGTCGGGAACAGCTTTGTTGTTCATCTTGCTCGGGCGTTTCACGATGCCGTTGTGGTAGACCCGCTTCGGCTGCATGAAGAAGCGTTTGCGTTTTGTCCGGTTCGTTTCCGACTTGAGAATCTCGGGGAGGCCGACGAAATGGTCGGCATCTCCGTGGGTGACGATGATGCAGTCGATCGGTTGTGGATGCTCCGCCGTCGTGCCGCGAAATCGTCCGGCCAGGTACCGCGCGAACATCTGGTTGTCTCCCCCGTCCACCAGGATGATTTTTCCGTCCGGCGACTCGATGACCGCGCCGTCGCCTTGCTGGACATCGACGAAATTGACTTTCAGGACCTGGTTGGTTGCGAGGGGCCTGGTCAGATCGGCGATTTTGATGGGGAAAGTCTTGCTTGGTTCGATGTAGCCGGTGATGGCTTCAGGCAGGATGCTGCCGTCCGGTTTCTTGCGGAAGACGGTGGTGCTGACTTCAATGTAGGTGCTGGTCACTTTCAAGACGGTCACTTCGTCGCCCCAGGCAACCGTCCGGATGAGCTTTTTCCGTCCCCGCTCCTCCCACACATCCGCCAAATCGACATTCAGAACGACTGTGTCAGGCATAGGTCCCCCCTCGCAGACTGATGATCACGACTGCCGCCGGCGTTTTCGGTCGCACGCCTCCCTGCGATGTCCCGCACGGGCGCGCTTCAGTTGCCGCGCTTCCCGAGGTCTTGGCGGACAGCCTTGCTGAACGGCCCTTGTTGAGCCGCTTGCCGGTGCAAACGATGTCTCCCCTTTGTGTCCATTGGGTGCGATACTCCACTAAGCCAGGTTATTGACGGCCCAATGGGCTGGGCACAGAATACGCCGTTCACCGTGGGAAATCATGCCTGTTGGAACGGAGGTCGTGATTCGTGACGCGCTGTCCGGTGTCTGCCTGCTTCGCCCCCTTGCCGTTGGAATCCCCACCCTGTTAGATTTGCTCCCATGACTATGCAATTTCAGAAAAAAGATCCGCGTGCCACGATCATCACCAAGTTCGGGGAGATCAAGATTAAGTTCTACCCGGACGACGCGCCACGCCATGTCGAAAATTTCATCAACCTGGCGAAGCTGGGCTTCTATGACGACACCACGTTTCATCGCGTCGTGCCGGGGTTCATCATTCAGGGCGGCGATCCGTTGAGCAAGACCCCCGACCGGATGTTGCACGGCACCGGCGGCCCCGGTTTCTTTCTCTCTCCCGAGCCGAACGACCGGCCGCACAAGCGCGGCGCCATTTCTATGGCGAAAATGCCGCGCGACGGCAACACGACCCGCGATTTCAACGATAACGGGTCGCAGTTCTTCATCTCGCTCCAGGACAATAGCGGATTGGATCGTAGCTATTCCATCTTCGGCGAAATCATTCGAGGGATCGAAATCATCGACATGATCGCGAAGCTGCCCCGCGACGAGCGCGACAATCCGCTTGAAGCCATTCGGATGCAGGTGACGGGGAAGGAATAGGCGTGAGCGGATGGCGAATGGCTTATGGTCGATGGCTGGTATGGAGGGGAAACGTACTGCTTCCTGCCATCAGCTCTGAGCGATAAGCCGCAAGCTCTGCCGGAAGCTGTGATAGGTCCGACACTCTCTGCGCTCTCTGCGAGACGTTGCGGCATGAATACCCACCTGCAGGCACTGCCGCCTGTCGTCACGTTGCTTCCCGCGCTGAACGCCCCATTTTTTTCCTGCTCTCACGGCGCTGTTGAGACTCCTAGGTGGGGCTTGGATAAGGGAACCTGCCATGGTGCCGGTGAAACGAATTCTTCTCATGGGCCTTCTCCTGCTAGCCATCGCGCTATCCGGGTGCGACACGGAACGCCACCGGCTGATGAGCGACCACTATCCGTCGTACCCTGAAGGCGTGCGCTGGGCCATCGATCACGGGAACATCCTACGTGGCATGAACCAGGACCAGGTGTATCTCGCGCTTGGCAAGCCGGTCTGTAAGAAAGAGGTGGAAGATGAAAGCCGGAAGGTCACGGTCTGGCTCTACCCGCCCATCGGCAGAGATGCCTGCGGGACGAGCGCGTTCCGTGTGTACTTCGAGGAGGGCGTCGTCACCACCTGGGACCGCTTCACCACGCCCACTAGATATACCGATCCGGCCGGCGGCATGCCCGCCTACTAGCCCGCATTATTCATGAGCGCTTCTGCTGCAATCGCGGATTCGCAGCTGCGACCAGCCTGTCGGCGGGCGGGCTCGCCGCTCGGTCGGTCGACATC
>JACOEF010000027.1 GCA_024998705.1 Nitrospira sp. | reverse complement strand
CCAGGCCGCGACGGCCGGCTCGGCCGCAAACAGCAACGCAACCTGCTGGGCAGGCAGCAACCGCTGCGCCCACATTTGTACCGCAAACGCACCGGTCGCCAACACGCCGGTCACCACCAGCCCGACGACGAGGACGCGGCTTGGCTCAAACATCGCAAGCGTCGGCGGTTCCCACCACATGGCGCCCAACATGGCCAAGGTCATCAACAACAGTTGCCAGGCGAACAAGGAGACCGGATCTGCCACCCGGGTATACCGTTCCAGGCAGACCATATGGGCGGCAAATGCCGCCGCGCTCCCCAGCGTAAGGAGATCCCCAAGATTCGCGGAGGCCGTCGGCCTCACTAGTAGCCACAAGCCAAGCAGCGCAATCCCGTTGGACACCCAGGTATGGACGCCCAAGCGACGTAAATACAGCGGCACAAACACCACGTACAAGACCGTGATAAAGGCGGAGTTCGATGCCGTCGTAAAGCGGAGCCCCACGGTTTGCAACACGTAGCCGAGGAAGAGCCACGCAGTTGCGATCGCACTCGCCCGCACCATATAGGCGTCGCAGGTCAATCGGCGGCGCATGAGCAGCAAGACCCCGAACACGACGAGCGAACCAAGGAGAAATCGCAGGAAGAGAAACGAGAGCGGAGAGATTTGTTCGAGCGCGGCCTTCGTGGCCGGAAACGTCGCTCCCCACACAAAAGTCGTGAGGAGCAGCGCAAATTGAGGCATGGGCTACAGACCTCATGAACGCCGAACGCGGACGGTGGGAGGAGAGAAACATCCTCCCATCCCACCACCATCACTCAACGATCAGGAGGCATCATTCCTGGCGTTAGGGTTTACACAGCGCACATTTGCGTTCGTCGCTGGTGCCCGCCTGCTCCATTGCGGCGAGCGCCCGCTCTTTATCGGGATAGTCGAACCATCCCCCTTGCCAGTAATCGCTGCTCGACACGCCGGAAGGGACCTCGGAGCACCGGTCCCGGTGGAGCGTCACCCGATCGATCGCCCGTGCAATATGAAGCCAATACACCATGTTACACCGTCCAATTAGTACGCCATGACCGTCCCGGCTCAACCTACCACGCCTCCCGCTACGAGAGCAATGCGCGGCACGCGCCGGACCGAGACGAGTCTCGTGACGGCGGGAAACATACGGTTATGGGGTGAAACCGGGAGGGTTCGCTAGGGCAGGAGCTGCCACTCGTCCTTCTCGATCACGGTCTTGACGCCGGTTTCCAGCTTCTTGACGTCCTTCTCTTCAAAAAGACGCATGTAGCGCTCGATCCGATCCGGATCATCGATACGCTCTTCCTGCATGACTCCGCCGTTGCCTTTGTACTTCCGAATTAACAGGGGCATTTCAACCGATCCTCCAATTGTGACTCGCGTTTCGGCACAAAGATTGGGTACAATAGTGCAAAGTTACACACAGGGTCAAGCGTTTCCAAACGGAGAATCGCTCTATCAGGTCTTCCCGGTTGCGGTGAGGCCACAGGGTGCCATTGAAGGAGTCGGCTATGCCGGTCTACGAATATCGCTGCGAACAATGCTCACACCAGTTCGAGACCACTCAGTCGGTGCATGCACGCCCGGAAGACACCGTCTGTCCGCAGTGCAACAGAGTCGGCGCCACCCGAATGCTCTCTGCGTTTGCCTCGAAGATCAAAGGCTCCCACAAGCCGGGTTTCGAGGAAATCAAAGCCTACGACACGCTGAACGAACGCATGGATCGGTTCTCCAAGCTCCCGCCCGCCATGGGCAAACGCGTGGATGTCACGCCGGACATGATGTCCGGCGCCGGCGCCGCTGCTCCTACGGAAGGCCCCGACGCATAAGCGGAGCCCTGAGGCAGGGTGGAACTCTCGCCCTGTTGCATCGCCGTGAGACAGCGTCGTCCAGCGGCTCAAGACTGAGAGGAGTATTGTTCAGCATGTGCACCCGTCTCAGCGGATTTGCCTGTGCACTCCTACTCTGCCTGCTTGCCACCCCGGCTTCATCCGAGGTGGCCGGCTCACTGATCATCGCAGGCCATGGTCCCGAACAACGGCTGATGGAATCGCTGGCCCACGCATTTGAAAAGGCCAACCCCCGCGCCTATATCGACATCGTCTGGGACAGCAATTCGAAGCCGCTCGATCTGGTGAAATCCAAGCAGGCCAACATCGCCGTGACTGGAGCGGCGGAAGACGGCCTTCGCTCGGTCCAGATCGCCTGGGACGGGATTGCAATCATGGTGCACCGGTCGAACTTCACCAAAGAAGTAACCAAACAAGAAGTCGCCGAGCTCTTTTCCGGCAAGTACAAAGTATGGGCTGATCTGGGCGGGCCGGATACGAAGGTCCTTCTGATCGACCGACCGCGCAATGAAAATAATCGCGACGCCTTCGAACAGCAGCTCGGCATCGTGGGTAAGATTCCAGACGGGACCAAGGTCATCCCCAAGGACGAGAAGGTGATCAAAACGATCGCCGGCACTCTGCCGCCGCATTCAGCCGTCGCCTACGTCTCGCTCGGTCAGGCCTTGGAGGCGGTCTCCTCCGGTGTGCCCGTGAAGCTCCTACCGGTTGATAAAATCGAACCGGAAACACCGACCGTCAAGGATGGCCGGTACACCCTGCGCCGCCCGGTCCTGTTGCTGTCCCACAACGAGCCAGATCCGCTTGTGGAGGCCTTCGAACAATTCGCCCTGTCGGAGAACGGACAAAAAATCATCAGCGAGTCTTATACGCCGCTCCCGAAGACATCATCTCCATAAGAGGAGGATTTTATGCGCACTATTGTCACCTGCATGCTCGGTTGCACCCTTCTGCTCGGAACCACCTTCGTTGCCGTCCCGGCTGGGCATGCCGAGGAAGGAGCGATGGTCGAGGGCGCCGGGTATACGATGTTCAACACGGAATCAATCAAGGGATCGGACACCTCCAAGCTGGAGAATGACCCGGTTTGCGACCGTTCCAAACGTCCCTCCATCGCGAAAGTTGAACCGGATGAGGCGAAACCCGGCGAAAAGGTTATCATCAAGGGGGAAAATTTCGGCAGCAAGGAATGTTTCCACGGCGTCACCTTCAGCGCCGCCTCCAAGGAAAAAATCGACTACCACTTCGTTAATGACACGACCATCGAGGCGGTGGTGCCGGAGGCGAAGGCCGGCATGTCCTTTATCATCGTGGTCGCCGGCGGCGGCAGCGCCCAATCGAAGCCGCTCCTCATTCAACCCAAATAAGATTCTCGAAGCCCTTCGGCGGGCAGGAGGCCCATCACCTCCTGCCCGGTTCCGCTCCTCTCGCAGTCCACCCGTTTCTCCGGGTTCGTCTCGACAACTCTCTTGACCCTATGCTAGGTTACGCGATCTTTTTGGAGGCGAATCAGAGGTGAGCTACGGCTCCAAGCCTCTCGCAATCCCATCATGTTTCGGAAGATCCTTATTGCCAACCGTGGCGAAATCGCCATGCGCATCATCCGTGGCTGTCGTGAGCTCAATATCGCGACGGCCGCGATCTATTCCTAAGCCGACTCCTCAGGGATCTACGTCAAGAAAGCCGACGAGTCCTACCTTGTAGGGCCCGGACCCGTCAAAGGCTTCCTGGACGGGAAACAAATCGTCGACATCGCCAAGCGCATCGGCGCGGACGCCATCCATCCCGGATACGGATTCCTCTCCGAAAACACCAAATTTGCTCGGCTCTGCCAAGCCTCCGGCATCACCTTTATCGGTCCGTCGCCCGAAACGATCGACCTCATGGGCAGCAAAGTGAAGGCGCGACAGATCGCCCAACAGGCCGGCCTCCCGATCGTCCCCGGAACCGAAGGCGGCATCACGACTGTCGAGGAAGCACTGGAGTTCACCAACCGCATCGGCTATCCGGTCATGATCAAGGCCAGCGCCGGCGGTGGGGGACGCGGACTTCGAGTCGTTCGTTCCGACCAGGAATTGCGCGAGAATATGGAAGTCGCGTCGCGGGAAGCGCTGGCGGCCTTCGGCGACGGCAGCATCTTCATCGAAAAGTACATCGAGCGGCCGCACCACATTGAATTCCAAATCCTGGGCGATAAACACGGCAACATCATCCACCTAGGTGAGCGGGATTGTTCCATCCAGCGCCGGCACCAGAAGTTGATCGAGATCGCCCCGTCATTGATTTTGACACCCAAGCTGCGCGCGCAAATGGGCGAGGCCGCCATTGCCATCGCGAGAGCAGTGAACTACGACAATGCCGGCACCGTCGAGTTCCTCCTCGACCATGAGAACCATTTCTATTTCATGGAAATGAACCCCCGCCTTCAAGTGGAACATACCGTGACGGAACAGATCACGGCCATCGACATCGTCCGGAATCAGATTTCGATCGCGGCGGGCAAACCCCTGGAGATCCGGCAAAAGGATGTGACCCTACAGGGCCACGCAATTCAATGCCGCATCAATGCCGAAGACCCCCGCAACAACTTCATGCCCTGCACTGGCACCATCACCGCCTATCTGTCACCCGGCGGGATCGGAGTCCGCATCGACGGCGCGGTCTATCGCGACTACACCATCCCGCCCTACTACGATGCGTTGCTGGCGAAACTCACCGTCCGTGGTCGCACGTGGGAAGAAGCCGTCAGTCGCATGCGGCGTTCACTCGAAGAATATGTGCTGCGCGGGGTGAAAACGACCATTCCGTTCATGAAGAACGTGATGATGGAACAGGATTTTCAAGCTGGACGGTTCGATACGT
>JACOEF010000699.1 GCA_024998705.1 Nitrospira sp. | reverse complement strand
GTGGTTTCAAATCGGTACGGACTGCTGTGCAGGACATTTAAGATATCGTGAACGGCGTCACTTCCTTGCTTGCCGATGATGCCGATTCGCAATGGGAATCGTGGCCATGGAAGGCTGGCATTGCGAGTAAGGAGGCCCTCCTCTTTGAGGGTGCGAAGAGCTGCTTCCCGTTGTTGCTGTCGCAGTCCAAGCATGCCGATCGTGCTGAGCTGGTGAATGAGCACATAGATCGTGTTCTTATTGGCCCAAAACCCCAGCGTGGCCTCGACGACGACCTCGACTCGAGAATCCCGACTCAGCAGGTCGTGGCCGAACTGTTGGCCTTGTTCGAGCACCTTCCTGATGACCGCTGGTTCCCAGATCATGGCGTCAATCGCCATATTTGGATTGTCTGTGTCCGCCAGAGTGACCGAGAAGAAGCCCTTTTGCCCCTTATTGGCCTGGGGTTTGATCCATTGGGCTTGGAGCAAGTACGTCTGCTTGGTCAGCATCGGCGCGAGTTGTCGACGAATGCGTTGCGAGAGCAT
>JACOEF010000328.1 GCA_024998705.1 Nitrospira sp. | reverse complement strand
CGGCATTTTTTGCGATTCAACAGCTGTTTGCGGAAGGGGCCAGGCAGGTGCCGATCATGGCCTCGGTCACCTTCATTCAGGCCGGGAGCAATCGCGGGTTTTCAGGGCAGACGGTCGAAGGCTTCTGGAATTCCATCTCGCATGTGCCGTTGCTCAGCGTCGGGATGAACTGCGCATGGGGGCCGAAGGAAATGCGTCCCCTGATCGAAGAGCTCTCGCAGATCGCGCCGATTTTTGTGAGCAGCCATCCGAACGCCGGATTGCCGAATCCGTTGCTGCCGACTGGTTTTCCCGAAACGCCGGACTCTTTGGCGCCGCAGTTGCGTGAGTGGGCGCAGAACGGCTGGCTGAATATCGTCGGCGGCTGCTGCGGGACGACGCCGGACCATATCCGCTCGATCGCTCTGGCCGTGAAAGGCCTGACGCCGCGGCATCCTTCCAAGGTCGAGCCCTATTTGCGCCTGAGCGGCCTGGAAGCCTTGACGGTGCGGCCCGAGTCCAACTTCGTCAACGTCGGGGAACGGACCAATATTACCGGCTCACCGGCCTTTTCGAAGCTGATCCTGGCCGGTGACTATGACAAGGCGCTGACCGTCGCGCGTCAGCAGGTGGAGGGCGGGGCGCAGGTCATCGACATCAATATGGATGAGGGCATGTTGGATTCCAAAGCGGCGATGCAGAAGTTTCTGCGGCTGCTGGCGGCGGAGTCGGACATTGCCCGGGTGCCGATCATGGTGGACAGCTCCAAGTGGGAGGTCATCGAAGAAGGCCTTCGCAACCTGCAGGGGAAGGGCATCGTCAATTCCATCAGCCTGAAGGAAGGCGAGGCGAAGTTTCTCGAGCAGGCGCGGCTCATCCGACGGTACGGGGCGGCCATCGTGGTCATGGCGTTCGATGAACGGGGCCAGGCCGACTCGGTGGCGCGACGGATCGAGATTTGTGAGCGGTCCTATCGCTTGCTGACGGAACAGGTCGGAGTGCCGCCGCAGGATATTATTTTCGACCCCAACATCCTCACGGTTGCGACCGGCCTTGAAGAACACAACAACTACGCGGTCGATTTCATCGAAGCCACCCGTTGGATCAAGCAGCACTTGCCGCTGGCGAAAGTCAGCGGCGGCGTCAGCAATATTTCGTTCTCGTTCCGCGGCAATAATGTCGTGCGCGAGGCGATGCATGCCGCGTTCCTCTACCACGCCATTCAGGCCGGTCTCGACATGGGTATCGTCAATGCCGGACAGCTGGCCGTGTATGAGGAGATTCCCAAAGATCTGCTGACGCTGGTCGAGGACGTGTTGTTGAATCGCAGGCCGGATGCCACGGAGCGGCTGGTGACCTTTGCCGACACGGTCAAGCAGAAGGGCAAGACGGCGGTCAAGGACGATGAGTGGCGCACGAGACCGGTTGAGGAGCGGCTGGCCCATGCGCTCGTGAAGGGTCTGACGGATTACATTGATCAGGATGTGGAGGAAGCGCGGCAGAAATCCACCCGGCCGCTCGACGTGATCGAAGGTCCGTTGATGGCCGGGATGAACATCGTGGGCGATTTGTTTGGATCGGGGAAAATGTTTCTACCCCAAGTCGTGAAGAGCGCTCGAGTCATGAAGAAGGCCGTGGCCTATCTCATGCCGTTTATGGAAGCGGAAAAATTACGGTTGGGCACCTCACGGGCGAACGGCAAGGTGCTGCTCGCAACGGTGAAGGGTGATGTGCACGATATCGGCAAGAACATCGTGGGCGTGGTGTTGGGATGCAACAACTATGAAGTAATCGACCTGGGCGTGATGGTGTCCTGCGAAAAGATTTTGGCGACGGCCCGCGAGCAACAGGTGGATATGGTCGGCCTGAGCGGGTTGATCACGCCCTCGTTGGATGAAATGGTGCATGTGGCCAAGGAGATGACGCGGCAAGGATTCACGGTCCCGTTGCTCATCGGCGGGGCCACCACCAGCAAGGCTCACACGGCGGTGAAAATTGCACCTTCCTACGGTCATGCGACGGTGCACGTCCTCGACGCATCGCGGGCGGTCGGTGTGGTGGGGAGTTTGATCAATGACGAGCAACGGGAGAGTTTCTCGGCCGGTGTCCGTGCCGACTACGATCGCATCCGTCAGGCGCATCAGGATCGTGGGTCGAAGACCCTGCGCAGCCTGGAGGAAGCTCGGAAGCGCAGGCTGGCGACCGAGTGGGCGACGGTCGATATTCCTACGCCGTCGTTCATCGGCCTGCGTCAGATCGATCGGATGCCCTTGCGGGAGTTGGTGCCGTATATCGATTGGTCGCCGTGTTTTCATACATGGGAGTTGCGCGGCCGGTATCCGTCGATTCTGGACGATGCGACGGTGGGACCAAAGGCCAAGGAACTGCTGGCCGATGCGCAGGCCTTATTGGAGGAAATCATCCAGGGTGATCTGCTGACGGCCCGCGGCGTCTACGGGTTTTTTCCCGCCAATAGCACCGGTGATGATATCCAGCTCTATCGAGATCAGGATCGGCGTGAGGTGCTCGCCACCTTCCACACGCTCCGGCAACAGATGGAGAAGCCGGCCGATCAGTTCAACCTCGCGCTCGCCGACTATGTTGCGCCCAAGGAATCGGGACGAGCCGACTACGTGGGTGCATTCGTGGTCACGGCCGGCATTGGAGTGGAGGCGCTCTGTGCGAAGTACGAGAAAGACCATGACGATTACAATTCCATCATGGTCAAGGCCCTGGCGGATCGACTGGCGGAGGCCTTTGCCGAATGGCTCCATCAACGGGCGCGGGTCGAATGGGGATATGGCAAGACTGAAGTGCTGACAAATGAGGACATGATTCGCGAGCGGTACCGCGGGATCCGTCCGGCTCCCGGTTATCCGGCCTGTCCGGATCACACGGAGAAGCGAATGCTCTTCGATCTCCTCCATGCCGAGGCTCAGTCGGGGGTGACGCTCACCGAATCCTATGCCATGCTGCCCGCCGCTGCGGTCAGCGGTTTGTATTTTGCGCATCCTGAGGCGAAGTATTTCGCCGTGGGCAAGATCAATCGTGATCAGGTAGAGGATTATGCAACGCGCAAAAAACTACCGATCGGCGAAGTGGAGCGGTGGTTGTCTCCCAATCTGAACTACGATGCGTAATTGCGAAGAGCCGATGGGACCTGTAGCAAGGAGCCTCGAGAAGATGGCAAGGGCGACAGGCATCAGGCCATAGGCCATCAGCCATACGCGCTTCTGCGTGAATCAGTTCTTGACGGCTTCGAGGGGCGAGGGAAGAGTCGGGGAGACGGGTATGCCGGAGGTCACACTCGTGAGTGCGGTCTTGATCCAGTGATATCGTTCCTCCGCCCAGGTATTGAAGTCTTCTGAATTCTCAAACACCAGTTCCCAGGCTTTGGCGGCATCCAACAGCAGGAGCTGGTGCGGCTGATTCTGTCCCGGGAAATACACCACCAGCACCGCCGATTTTCCGGTGAGGCTGATATCCGTAAAGACGTGGATCATGGCGGCGGCGGGAAGCGGGATATCGCGCGTGGCGGCCTCGACCAGCGGTTGATACAGCCGATGGAGCAAGTGTGTGGTGTCCTCATAGGGGCAGGCGGTTCGCAGGAGCCGCGGATTGGGCTTGTCCCCAAACAGATTGTCGGTCAGATAGGTGGCGGCTTCCCACGTCGGCATCATGCCGGACGAGGCGAGGTTCTCGCACAGGTAGGCGATCCAATTGCGTGATGTGCGGGTCATGCAACCTCCCCCTGGTCCTGGGTGATGGTCCGGTGCCGGGAAGTAGAGAGCCACGTCGGATCGGTAAATTGATTGTAAATGCG